>JAHLFB010000062.1 GCA_018884025.1 Candidatus Phocaeicola faecipullorum | reverse complement strand
GAACGTGAATGCATGGAACTGCTCCGCGAACTTGGAATGAACGCAATAAGACTACGTGTATGGGTTGACCCTGAAAATGGATGGTGCTCAAAAGAAGATGTTATAGCAAAAGCATGGAGGGCACATAATCTTGGTTACAGACTTATGATTGATTTTCACTATAGTGATGAATGGGCTGATCCAGGAAAACAAAAGAAACCTATAGCATGGCAAAACTATAGCTTTGATGAACTAAAAAACGCAGTATCGGAACATACAAAAGATGTACTATCGGCACTTAAGAATCTTAATATTGATGTAGAGTGGGTACAGGTAGGAAACGAAACACGTTATGGAATGCTTTGGGATGATGGTAAGGCTTCAAGTGGAAATACGGCAAATTTTGCAGCACTGATTAATAGCGGATATGATGCTGTAAAAGAGATTTACCCTAATGCGCAAGTCATTATTCATATTGATAAAGGAAATAATCCGAACTTATATAATTGGTTATTTGACGGACTTAAAAGTGATGGTGCAAAATGGGATATTATAGGAATGTCACTCTATCCTGGTGAAGACCCTGAAGAGAATGATCCGAACGGTGTATGGCAGCCTACTGACGAAAACGGTAAAACATGGGAACAGCAGAATGATGACTGCATAGCCAACATGCAAGCACTAATAAGCAAATACAATACCAAAGTAATGATGTGCGAAATCGGTATTCCATGGAACTACGAAGAAGCGGAAGCATTCTATACAGATTTCATCACTAAAGCTAAAACTGTTGAAGGATGCTTGGGAGTGTTCGCATGGGAGCCACAATGCTATGCCGGATGGAATGGATATCAGAAAGGTATGTTCAATGATGAAGGTTATCCTATGAGTTCATTGAATGCTTTTAAAAGATAAATAAAAACATTATTTTTGCAGGGTGTATGTTTTTACAGTACATATACCCTGTTTTATAACCAAATAAACCTTTTACTTAATGAAACTGACAAAATTAATCACTGCATTACTTTTTCTTGTATCAACATTCTCCGGAAATACTTATGCCCAAAGAAACATTGAAACCCTCGAAAAGGGATGGAAATTCTTTAAAGGTGAGGCTACCGGAGCTGAGAAATCTGACTATAATGACAGCAAATGGGAAAATGTAACAGTTCCTCATGACTGGGCTATATTCGGTCCGTTTGACAGGAACAACGACTTGCAGAATGTAGCCATTACCCAGAATTTCGAGACACAGGCTTCTGTAAAGACAGGGCGTACAGGAGGACTGCCATATGTAGGTGTGGGATGGTATAGGACCACATTCAATGTTGACAATGACAAACAGACTACACTCGTATTCGATGGAGCAATGAGTGAGGCTCGTGTATATGTCAACGGACAGGAAGCGTGTTTCTGGCCTTTGGGATATAACTCATTCCACTGCGACGTTACAAGCCTCATTAACAAGGATGGTAAAAACAACATCCTTGCCGTACGCCTTGAAAACAGACCTCAGTCTTCAAGATGGTATCCGGGTGCCGGACTTTACAGAAACGTACATGTTATTACCACAGAAAAGATACATGTTCCGGTATGGGGTACACAGATTACTACACCTCATGTAGGAAAGGATTACGCTTCTGTAAATCTTCGCACAGAGATTAAAAATGCTGATAAAAAGAAACTGACAGTAATCACCAGAATATATTCCCCTGAAGGCAAGGTAGTTGCCGTCAAGAACAACCAGGGATTTATAAATCACGGACAGCCGTTCACACAGAATTTTGTTGTGAACAATCCATTGTTATGGTCACCTGAAGAACCTAATCTCTACAAGGCTGTTTCAGAGATTTACGCAGACGGAACTCTGCAGGACACATACTCCACAACATTTGGAATACGAACAATAGAGTATATTGCCGACAAGGGTTTCTTCCTTAACGGAAAGCACCGTAAGTTTCAGGGAGTATGCAATCATCATGACTTAGGTCCGCTTGGAGCTGCCATAAATGTATCAGCTCTGCGTCATCAGTTGAAGTTGCTGAAAGACATGGGATGCGATGCTATCAGAACCGCACATAATATGCCTGCTCCTGAACTTGTAAAACTGTGTGATGAGATGGGCTTTATGATGATGATTGAGCCTTTTGATGAATGGGACATAGCAAAATGCGACAACGGCTATCATCGTTTCTTTAACGAATGGGCTGAAAAAGATATGGTAAACATGCTCAGACAGTATCGTAACAATGCATGTGTCGTGATGTGGAGTATCGGTAATGAAGTGCCTACACAGTGTAGTCCTGAGGGTTATAAAGTAGCAAAATTCCTGCAGGATATTTGTCATAGGGAAGACCCTACACGTCCTGTTACATGCGGTATGGACCAGGTGAGCTGTGTACTGAACAACGGATTTGCCGCTATGCTTGATATCCCGGGATTCAACTATCGTGCCCACCGTTACGAAGAAGCTTATGAAAGACTTCCTCAAAACATAATCTTAGGCTCTGAAACATCTTCAACTGTTAGTTCAAGAGGAGTATATAAATTCCCGGCTGAAAGCAAGGCAGACGCCAAGTACGATGACCACCAGTCTTCTTCATACGACCTTGAATACTGTTCATGGTCAAACATTCCTGATATAGATTTCGCACTTGCAGAAGACCATGAATGGACTATAGGACAGTTCGTATGGACAGGATTCGACTATCTTGGCGAGCCAAGCCCATATGACACAGATGCATGGCCTAACCATAGCTCTATGTTCGGTATAATTGACCTTGCATCTATTCCTAAAGACAGATATTATCTCTACAGAAGTGTATGGAACAAGGATGCTGAAACTCTGCATATACTGCCACACTGGAACTGGGAAGGACATGAAGGAAAGGATGTGCCTGTATTCGTATATACAAACTATCCTTCGGCTGAACTGTTCGTAAACGGAGTAAGCCAGGGAATAAGGACAAAGAACGACTCTACAGTAGTGAACCGTTATCGTCTGATGTGGCATAATGTGAAATATCAGCCGGGAGAATTAAAAGTCATTGCTTACAACAGCGACGGTAGTAAAGCCGCTGAAAAATCCTTACATACCGCAGGAAAACCTTACCGTATAAAACTTGTTTCAGACTACACAAGTCTTAAAGCCGATGGCAAAGATTTGGCTTATGTAACTCTTCGCATTGAAGACAAGGACGGCAATCTCTGTCCTACAGACGGACGTCTGGTTAATTTCCGTGTCGATGGTGCCGGAAAGTATAGAGCCTCAGCCAATGGTGACCCAACATGCCTTGACTTGTTTCATAAACCGGAGATGCATGCATTCAACGGAATGCTGACAGTGATACTACAAGCAGGAGAGAAACCCGGCAAGATTCGTCTTCGCGCGTCGGCCAAAGGATTGAAGACCGGAGAGTTTGAAATACCTGTAACGGAATATTCGACAGAAAAAGAAGATTATGAGCCTTTCTATAAGGGTGCAGACATCAGCTGGGTCACAGAAATGGAATCGCAAGGACACAAGTTCTACAATAAAAAAGGAGAAGAAAAGGAATGCACATCACTGATGAAAGAACTTGGTCTTAATGCTATCCGTCTTCGTGTATGGGTTAATCCTAAAGAAGGTTGGAGCAGCAAGGAAGATATGCTTAAGCTGGCACGCCGCGCCAAGGCAAACGGAATGGAACTGATGGTGGATTTCCATTACAGTGACTGGTGGGCAGACCCGGGGCAACAGCATAAGCCTGCGGCATGGAAAAATCTCAGCTTTGACAAGCTGAAGACAGCAATGGCAGACCATACTAAAGATGTTCTTGAAGCGTTGAAAGCAGAAGGAATCACTCCTAAATGGGTACAGGTAGGCAATGAGATACGTCCGGGTATGCTTTGGGATGAGAATCCGGAAACAAGCGGTGCTTCATATGATATCCGCGAATGTGATGTAAAAGAGTCTGGAAGCAAATCAACTGCTGTAAAATTCAGAATGAACTGGAAAAACCTGGCAGAGCTTATTAACTCTGGATATGACGCTGTAAAATCAGTTTTTCCGGGTTCTACAGTTATTGTGCATCTTGACAATGGATACGACAAAGAACTGTATCGCTGGTTCTTCGATGAACTGAAGGCAAACGGTGGCAAATGGGACATGATAGGGATGTCTATCTATCCTTACTGGACAATGATGGAAAAACCGGAATATACTCCTGAAAAGACCATAAACGATTGTATTGAGAATATAAGACTCGTAAACGAGAGATATAATTGTGATGTGATGATAGTAGAGACCGGAATGGAATGTGCGGACGATAATGGCAACTTAGCCAACAAGGAAACACTGAATAATGGTTACAAACTGCTGAGAAAGTTAATCACAAAATGTATTGAAAGCACTGATGGCATTTGCAAAGGTGTATTCTATTGGGAACCTGAATGCAAACCTAACAAATACCGTCTCGGCGCATTTACAGAGGATGGCAGACCAACAGAAATAATGGATGCATTCATGCCATAACATATACAGAACAGAAAATAATGAAACGGACAGGATTGCGTAAAAACAATTCTGTCCGTTATTTTTAACTCTTCATATAAGCCTTTGGAGTCATACCTGTTTTCCTCTTAAAATACTTTCCGAAGAAAGACTGGTTGGCAAAATTCAGCATATCACACACTTCCTGTACGGTATATTTATTGCTTTTCAACAATGCTTTTGCCTCCAGAATCACATAATCCGTTATCCACTCACCGGCCAGTCTTCCAGTAACATTCTTAATAACCTGAGAAAGATATTTGGATGTAATACACAACAAATCTGCATAATACGTTATGCTGCGTTCACGCATATAGTTTTCTTGTACAACTTTCATAAAATCTGTATATATTTCATGGTTTCTGTTGTATCCTGAATAATCATCAATATGCTCTCTACGCATCTTATCGAAATAATAAAATGTATTATAAAGTAATATCTGAGTATAACCTTGTATAGTACCCTCACGAAAACTGTTGTCCGACTCTGCCAGTTTCTCCTTCATCTTACAATATATATCAATAGCCTCATCAAGAAATACCTGTTCTGGATGGAATAAAGGATTTGCATAAATAAATTGCTGTATTGATATGGCTGTATTTATACGTTTTACGACATTGAAGAATTCATCCGAGAAAGCGATTACAGCCATACGGGTATTTGGCAACAGGCCACAAAACTCTCCTATATTCCCTTTTAAAATTGTTATGGTATCACCTTTACCAGCTTCAAATTCCTCCAGATTTATCTTAAGTTTTATTCCTCCTTCAAGAACAATCATAACAATGGTAAACGATAACTTTACAGGATAGCTGTCAAAGGAACTTATTTGGGAATCACTATCATCCAATGTATCATTCAAATTGTCAATAAGAATAAACTTATTGTCTAAATGCACGGCTTTAGGCAATGCTGACAAATCACTAAGATTCAGGGTCAAGATAATATTATCACTTTTCATATTAAAACCATATTGTACCTTTTGAAGAACAAATATACAAAAAATAAGCGTGAACACATAATGTTTCAATCCTTCAGACCAATTTACTGTTCTTTTTGATAATGTAAGAGAATAAATAAATACTCAATTTTGCATCATTAAAAAGCATATAATAAACATAAAAAGCATATTGAGAATGAAAAGAAGAAAATTACTATGTCTGCCGGCATTACTGTTATGCCTGTTGTGTTCATGCAGCAAACAGAAAAAAACATCTTTACCTATTCACAGTGTTGAAATAACGATTCCTGTGCCATCATGTAAAACAACAACCAAAAGTTATCCAGGAATTGTACGTGAGGCACATGAAATAAGTCTGGGATTTAAAACTGCCGGACAGATAAAAAGTATTCACGTAAAAGAAGGGGATTATGTAAGCAAAGGTGAGTTACTTGCCGAACTTGACGACGAGGATTATAAACTCGGTGTAGAAGCATTGCAGATACAATACGACCAGCTGAAAGATGAAGTGGCAAGAACAAAAAAACTGTTTGAACAGAAAAGTGTATCGGCAAATGATTATGAAAAGGCATCTGCCGGACTCAGACAGCTTGGAGTGCAGCTGCAGGTAAACAAAAACAAACTGGAATATACCAGACTGTATGCACCGGGAAACGGATATATACAGTCGGTAAATTTCTCACCGGCAGAAATGGTCGATGCCGGTACAGCAATGTTTACTTTCCTCGACGTATCGCATCTGGAAGTAAAAACAGATTTACCGTCAAATACTTTTAAAAATATTGACAATATAGCAAGCTATGATTGTATGGTTTCATCGGAAAAAGAATCACAGACATATCCCATGGACTTTTTAAGCCTGTCACCGAAAGCCGACGGAAACCAGTTATATCAGCTAATCCTGAAATTCAGAGAAAAACCGGAAAGACAGATTACTCCCGGAATGAACATTGAGGTGCGTCTGACTATAAATAAAGGGAATAACAGTAAGGATAGATTTAAGATTCCTGCCTGCTCGATATTCAAAAGCAGTGACAACTCATGTGTATGGGTACTGAAAGAGGATTCCACAATAGAGAAAAGAATTATAACCATTGATAATAACTTTTCAGGAGAACAGGTTGCAGTAACAAAAGGCCTTAACGGTACGGAAAAGATTGTACGTGCAGGAGTGAACTCACTACAGGAAGGAGAGAAAGTAACAGTCATAGAGCAACCTGAAAAAAGTAATGTCGGAGGACTGATATGATAAGAATTACAGAATACTTTATGAAACGGCCAATGCAATTCTGGTCGTTCGTAACAGCTATAATAATTGCCGGAATACTTTCTTTCATCCAGATGCCTAAGCTTGAAGACCCGGCAGTCTCAGCAAAGCAGGCTATGGTTATAGTACCATATCCGGGAGCAAGCGCACACGAAACGGAGCTTAAAGTGGCTCTGATGATGGAAGAGGAATTGCGCGCACTGCCTGATGTAAACAAGATAAAGACCGAATGCAGAAACGGAATGGCAATGTTTACGGTGGAATTCCAGATGACAGTCCTTACCAAAGATCTGGAACAGCATTTCGACCTGCTGCGCCGCAAGGTGAACGACGCATCGTCAAGACTTCCACAGGGATGTTATGACCCTATAGTTATAGACGACATGATGGACGTTTACGGTATCTTCTACGCATTTACCGCCGACGGATATGATTATCCGGAAATGTACAAATATGCCCAAATGATAAAACGTGAACTGTCCGGTGTAAAAGGCGTGAAGCGAATAAATATAGTAGGAAACCGTGACGAGGTAATAAATATCACTCTGTCAAAAGAGCAGATTTCAAGAAACGGAGTGATACCTACACAAATCATGTCCACTTTGCAGGGAGCTTTTAAGACAGTAAATGCCGGAAAATATCAGAGCGGAAAAGAACTTATTCCTATTTATGTGGACTCCGAGAGCAAGGATGAAAACGACATCAGGAATCTTCTGATACAGACTACTGACGGCAAAACTTTAAGATTAGGAGATATAGCCAAAATAGAAAGAACATATTCCGAGCCTCAAAGGAACGGTTTCTTCGTCAACGGCAAGCCGGCACTCGCAATCTGTATAGCAATGGAATCGTCGGCAATAGTACCTGACGTAGGAAAGGCTGTCGATAAGCGTCTTGATGAAGTAATGAAGAATATCCCGGCGGGAATGAACACTGAGAAGATATTTTTCCAGCCTGATAAAGTGGAGGATGCCATTTCTTCATTTATGTGGAATCTGGTGGAATCAGTAGCCATAGTAATACTGGTACTGATATTCACTATGGGATTCCGTAGTGGTCTTATTATCGGATTTGGTCTGATACTTACAGTAGCCGTATCTTTCCCTATACTGTTGGTATGCGGAACTACGCTGCAACGAATATCATTGGGAGCATTCATAGTGGCTATGGGTATGCTTGTGGACAATGCCGTAGTAATAATGGACGGTATTCTTATTGACAAGAAACGCGGACTTGCGCCAAAGAACTACCTCTACAGAATAGGGCAGAACACAGCCATGCCACTACTCGGTGCCACCATCATTGCGGCATCAACATTTCTGTGTGTCTATCTGTCGCCCGATTCGGCAGGAGAGTATTCAGGCGACCTGTTCCTGGTATTATGTGTAAGCCTTCTGGCAAGCTGGATACTGGCTCTTGTGCAAGTACCTGTATGTGCAAAGACATGGTTGCCGGCAAGGGAACATACTGCTGAAAATGGTAATAAAACAGTAATGAATTCACCTGTACACAAGTTTGTACGTGGCACTATATCACGACTTATAGAATACAAAAAAACGGCCATAGGAGTTGCATTTGCAATACTTATATTGTGTTTTGCCGGAATGAACAAAGTCAAAAATCTGTTTTTCCCTGATTTCGACTATAAACAGTATGTAGTGGAATGCTTTTTCCCTTCCGCCACCAGTCCGGATGTGGTACGGAACAAACTTCTGGAGATGAGCAATCTGTTGTCTGAACGCAAGGATATTGAAAGAATTGCTGTCAGTCAGGGAAGCGCACCTGCACATTATTGTCTTGTCAGACCGATGACATCCGGAGGTGACTGTTACGGCGAACTGATTATCGACTGCAAAGACTATAATACAGTAGTGAAACAGATACCCGAAGTAAGACGTGAATTGAGAGAAAAATATCCTGACGCATATATACGTTGCAGGAAGTATAATTTCTCAATCTCTACGTCACACACTGTAGAGGTGGAATTTGCCGGTCCTGACCCTGCCGTGCTGAAAAAATTGAGCAGTAAGGCAGAAGATATAATGAGAAAATGCGAGTATGTTGACCCGTATTCCGTACAAAACAATTGGAAGCCATACGGCAAATCGTACGTCACAAAATATTTACAACAAGACGCACTGCGTTCAGGAGTGGGAAGAAGTGATATTGCCAATGCCCTTATGGCTGCCACAGACGGAATGCCGGTAGGGGCAATCAATGATAAGGACAGGACTATTGTAGTAAACATGCTTGTCAGAAACGAAGACGGAAGCCGTATAGACGATTTGAACGATATTCCTGTATGGAGCATGATGAACTTTCATCTGTCTAATGACGAGCTTAACTCGGCCATTGCAGGAGGGAAAGGGATGAGCGAGCTGCAGGATAAAATTTTCCGTGCCACACCTCTAAGCCGCGTAGCTGAAGGAATAACTATGGAATGGGATGAAGACATCGTTATGCGCCTAAACGGACAAAGGGTTATAGAGGCAGAATGTGACCCTAACTCAGAAATTGACGAAGCCACACCGGCAAAAGTAGTGGAATCAATAAAAGAGGAGATTGAAGCTATTGACTTACCGGCTGGATACAGCATGAGATGGGTAGGCGAAGGAGAAATACAGGGAGAAGCCATCAACAACTTAATGAAATATGTACCTATTACTATCTTCATTATCCTTGCCATTCTTCTTTTGCTGTTCAACAGCTGGAAAAAGGTTATACTCATTCTGATATGCTTCCCGTTCGTATTTTGCGGTATCGTTCCTTCATTATT
>JAHLFB010000061.1 GCA_018884025.1 Candidatus Phocaeicola faecipullorum | reverse complement strand
ACTGTTTATCAGTCAGGTTGGTTGGGTACTTATGCATAACTTTAATGTCTTGATAATCATAAAGTTACGAAAAATATTCCAATTAACCTACTGATTTACAACTAATTATAAATAAATTTAAACAGATTCTAAGTAAAATGAGTGTAGTAATCGTAGTATAATCTGCCAAATCCTCTAAATTTTGTATGATTTGGCAAATTATGTGGATTTTTTGTGCTATATTTGTGAAAACAAAATTCAATACTTATGATAATCGGACGAAAAGAAGAGCAAAGAATATTGCTTTCGGCAGCTCAGTCGGAATATTCGGAACTGATTGCTGTCTATGGTCGTAGGCGCGTAGGTAAGACATACCTTATCCGTGAAACTTTTGGCTATAAATTTACATTCCAGCATACAGGCTTGGCTAATGCTAAGACCAAAGACCAACTGTTCAGTTTTGCTATTTCACTTCGTGATGCGGGTTATGACGATTGTCCCACACCGCAATCGTGGCTGGAAGCATTCAGTCTGTTATCTCACTTCTTGAAAGACTCAACAGATGAGAAGAAAATTATTTTCCTTGACGAACTTCCGTGGATGGACACTTCCCGTTCAAATTTCATTTCAGCGTTTGAACACTTCTGGAACGGCTGGGCATCAGCTCGCAAGGATATTGTTTTGATTATATGTGGGTCAGCCACATCGTGGATTATCAATAAGGTGCTTAATGACCATGGAGGACTTCATAATCGTGTGACGCAACGTATTGCCCTTCAACCGTTTACTTTGAAAGAGTGTGAGATGTTTGTCCAAAGCAAGGGACTTGAAATGAACCGATACCAAATAGCTGAGTGCTATATGGTATTGGGTGGCATACCCTTTTATTGGAACTTGCTTGAAAGAGGGCTTAGTCTTGCCCAAAATATCGATAAGATTTTCTTTGCCAGAAATGGAAAATTGGCAAATGAATTTAACCTGCTTTATGCTTCTTTGTTTAAGTCGCCTGAACAATACATAGATGTCGTAACAGCTCTTGGCAGGAAAAAGGTCGGTATGACTCGTGAAGAAATTATAACTGCAATCGGCAAAACGAGTAACGGCGCATTGAGTAAAGTACTTGATGAGTTGGAATATTGCGGATTTATAAGGAAATACAGTGGCTATGGTAAAAAGACAAAGCAGGCAATTTATCAATTGGTCGATAATTATACGCTCTTTTATTTCAAGTTTATCTGGGAAAACAAGAACAATGATGAGCATTTCTGGTCGGCATCCATCGATTCTGCAACGCATCGTGCGTGGAGTGGTTTGGCTTTTGAGCGCTTATGTATGGCTCATACGCAGCAAATCAAGGCCGGACTGGGTATTTCAGGTGTATTGAGCAATATCTACTCTTGGCGAAAAGAGGCAGATGAAAATGGTGAAGGAGCACAAATTGATTTGTTGATAGACCGCAATGATCAGGTGGTAAATATTTGCGAAATGAAATACTCTTTGTCGGAATTTTCTATCGATGCGGAATACGAACGCAATCTCCGTAACAAAAAAAGCGCATTCATCGAAGCTACAAATACCCGCAAAGCTGTACACCTAACTATGGTAACGACTTACGGAATTCGTCATAACTCTCATTCCGGAATAGTGCAAAGCGAGATAACATTAGAGGATTTGTTTGCTTAGTAGAAGGGGAAATGTACTCCATTTTTGCTTGCTTCTGTGAAAGATGTGAAAGTGAAATGGAGTATGTTTATAATATACTTTGTTGTTTTAATCGGTAGAAATATTTGGGAGTAGGGTAAATTTAGGCAAAATCAGGTCTCATACATTGCCGTATCGTAATTTATAGCTAACTTTGTATGATAACTTATTTCGAATAAAAAACATGTCCGAAACCCAGCTATTGTCCGATATATTGAACGGTTCTCCGTGTGCGGAGCTTTTGCGTCTGCGCAACAGGGAGATTATCATATTGTTTCTATACGAAACTTTTTATAAGCACAGAGAGCCTGTGGCTTATGATTCACTTAAAATGAGGCTTTCCGATTATCTTTCCTCAATAAACCTTGAAAAGGATGAGGAAAATGATATAAATGTGTTCGATTCGTACGACGAGAAGGCATACAAGTATATTCAGAAATGGACGGACAAAGGTTTTCTACGCAATTATCAGGAGGAAAGCGGAGAGGTGTTCTACGAGCTTTCGTCATATTCCAGCAAGGTGATAGACTGGCTTCTTAGTCTGAAGAAGGATGAGTTTGTAGGAACGGAGTCAAAGTTCATGAACCTTTACGGACAGATAAAGGAACTTGTAGAGTTTACCAACGAGGACCCGGAAGAACGTATCCGTATGTTGGAACAGAGAAAGATGGAGATAGAACATCAGATTCAGAGTCTCAAGGCTGGCGAATCTGCCATGGTCTATGAAGACTATCAGGTGCTTCCGCGTTTCCGGGATATTACCCGTACGGCAAAGGAACTTCTTTCCGATTTCAAGGAGGTGGAAGACAATTTCAAGTCCATTACAAAATCCATCTATCAGAAACATGCCGAGGGAGATGTGTCGAAAGGCGATATCTTGGGATATACGTTCGATGCGCTCGACAAGCTTCAGGAAAGTTCTCAGGGAAAGAGTTTCTATGCTTTCTGGGATTTCCTTATGACGCCATCCATGCAGGATGCCTGGGATCATATGGTGGATGATTTGTATCATTCCATAGATCCGTCGCAGATCCGTCAGGAAGATATGTTCCTGAAAAACATGAAACAGTATCTCTATAACAGCGGAAAGAAAGTATATCAGGCAAACGACAAGATGGCTGAAAAATTGAGCCGTATCATCTGCGAGAACAATAACTCTCAGTCGGCTGCATCGAAACGTGTGATTCAGGATATACAGTCGGTACTTCTTCAGTTGGCAAGCCGGAATATAAAACCCGATGTGTCGCTTGAACTGGAGACAATGCCGGAAATTTCCATGCCTATAGAGAGAAAACTTACTCTTGAAAAGACTGATGATGTGGACTACAACAATGTGATAGAAATAGCCAGTGCGGATATTTCAGAGGCAGAACATGCGGATAAACTGTTTGTAAGTCACGGTGTTGACCGTTCGATACTTAAACAGAGAATTCACGATTCGTTGAAGCGCCGCAAGCAGGTATCTCTGTCCGATGTGGTAGAGGAGAGTGGAGGTCTGGAGAAAGGACTGGCAGAGTTGTTCGGATATATCAGTGTGATACGCGGGTTCAGACATACTATCAATCCCGACCGTACACAGGTCATACCGTTTAACAGCGAGTTGAAAAAATCAATTGTAATACCGGAAATTATTATCTTAAAATGAATATAGATTCTATAATAGCACCTTACGGACGTACCGTTGTACGCCTGCTTAAAGGTCCCGTTGAAGTGACGGACACTAACGCATGGGAGGACATCCTGAACTATCAGTCGGAGATAAACAAGTATCTCATGAACATAGGTATAGAGCTGATAGTAAAACGAGACGAAGGTTTTGCATATATCAAGCAGATAGTGGACGATGAGGATAGGACTACAGGACTTATTCCCCGTCAGCAGCTTGGTTTCGAGATATCAGTCATTCTGATAATTCTCAGACAGATGCTTGAAGAGTTCGATAGCAATATGGATGAGCTTTATTCCACAGAGTGTTTTGTTAGAGCTGACGATTTGAAGGAGAGAATAGAGATATTCCTTCCAGAACGTTTCAATAGAGTGAAGCTACTCAGCGAGATAGATACATATATCACCCGTCTGGTGTCGCTGGGATATCTGAAACTGATAAAGCGCGACAATGTGAATACATACCAGATTCACAGAATAATAAAAGAGAAAGTAACATTGGACAAACTACAAGAATTTAAGGATAAACTGCAAGAATATGTTGAGTCTGTTTAGTACCGGTTCCGATACGTCGGGATTTCGTCTGAAATACATGGAGATATACAACTGGGGAACATTCCACGAAAGGATTTTCCGTATGGAGCCTCAGGGAAACAATGCCCTGCTTACGGGAGCAAATGCTTCGGGAAAGAGTACCATAATAGATGCTCTCCTCACTCTGATGGTACCTGCCAAGAAGGACAGGTTCTACAATCAGTCGTCGGGAGTGGAGAAGAAAGGTAACCGAACAGAGGAGACATACGTTCTGGGTAATTATGGAAACATACAGCGTGACGGTGAAAGCGGTGCCAGCACACAGTCATTGCGCGACCATTCGGCATACTCTGTACTTCTTGCCACTTTTACCAATACCGATACCCGTGTGGTTACTGTGTTTCAGGTTCGCTGGTTCTCTGGCGGAGAGTTGAGGCGTACCTTTGGGCTGGCTCATTGCGAACTGGATATAAAGACCGACTTCCAGCCATTCGACGGCAAGGGTATGTGGCGTCGCCGTCTGGAAAGCTCGCATAAAGGAAACCGTACTATGGTGGAATTTTTTGAAGGACCTGTAGGTTATGCCGACCGTATCACACAGCTTTTCGGTATGCGTTCCGTAAAGGCTCTTTCACTGTTCAATCAGATTGTGGGTGTGAAGGTGCTCGACGACCTGGACGACTTTATCCGTACCAATATGCTTGAAGAACAGAATGCAGAGTCGCAGTATATAATGCTTAAAGACAGCTTCAAGACTCTGATGGAGGCAAAGACCAATATCGAAAAGGCTGGAAAACAGATTGAGTTACTTATACCTATATCAGAATATGCAGATGAGATAAAAGAATATGCCCAGAAAATAAAGCAACTTTCCATGGACAGGGAAAGCATTGATTACTGGTTTGCCCGTAAGACTATAGAACTGGGTAAAGAACGTGTTGATTCTTTGGAACAGGAGCAGGAACGTCTTGAAAAAGAGGAAAAGAAACTTCGTGACGACGAGGACAGAATGCGTCAGGACGAACGTTCCATAGCTCTTGCCATAGAGAATGATGAGGTGGGCAGGAAGATAAAGGAAATGGAGCAAGAAATCAAGCGCCTGGAAGAACTCCGTGATGAACGTGTATCGCGTATGGATGAATATAACTCGGTGGCATCTGTCCTTTCGCTCAATACTGACCCTGACAAGGATACTTTCATAAGTCAGCGTGACTCTGTGTCAGGACGTCTGGAAAGCATGAATGCCGGAATCGAGCAGAAAATCAGGGAGACAATATCCTTTGAAAACGACAGGAAAGATATCACCTTGAAGATTGATGAGTATATCAAGACCATCGAATCTCTGAAGAAGAACAAGAACAATATTTCAGGACGTGAATCAGAGATACGTGAAATGATACTCGAACATACCGGAGCCACTAAGGATGAGATACCTTTTATCGGTGAGCTGATAAGAGTAAATCCTGCGGAAATGGAGTGGGAGGGTGCCATTGAGAAAATCCTTCACAATTTTGCATTGCATCTGCTTGTGCCTGACGAGTATTATCATGAGGTAAACAAGTTCCTGAATTCCAACGACCTGAAAGGAAGGATTACTTATTACCGCTATCGTACTTACAACTCGCTTGCAGGTATGGAAACATTTACAGCTGACGATGTCAGACTGCTCGACAAAATAGAAATACGTCCCGACTCTGAATATGAGGAGTGGATACGCGATACCATATTCAATAAATACAACTATGCGTGCGTGGAAAATCTTGAGGAATTCGAACGCTATCAGGAAAAGGCTGTTACTCGTGATGGGCTGATTAAGTTCTCGCACGACAGGCATGAGAAGGATGACCGTCCTCAGGTAGTGAGCAAGGCAAATTATATCCTCGGATGGGATAACCAGGACAAGATAGCCCTGCTGCAACATGAGATAAAGGAACTTCAGCAGAAAGACATCGAGCTGATGGCTAAGCTGAATGATATAAACTCCGAGAAACAGAAACTCCAGTATGATTACGACATGAGCAAGAAACTGGTGGATATGTTCAAGGATTTCGATGCCGTAAACTGGAAGGAATACGCAACACGTCTGCAGGAGAAACTTTCCGACAAAGCAGAGCTGGAGAAGAACAACAATACTATACAGGCTCTGCAGAAACAGTTGGAGCAGGTGCGTCAGGCAATACGCAAGATTTCTCTTGAGGAGATACGCGACAAAGTCAGTCAGATTTCTGATATAAAATCCAAGATAAAGGAAACTAAATACGAGATGGAGGAATGTCAGAAGGCTGTTTTATCAATGCGCTCTATCCTTCTTTCCGACTTTGAGCAGGCTTACGAGGAACTTAGGAACTGTACATACGATGACCTGGAGAAGGAGTATAAGTCATTCATCAGAAAAAATGACAGTGAGAAAGGTAAGTTGTCGGCAAAAAAACGTGATGCAGAGGACAAGGCAAAGAATCATATCCGCGATTTCAAATATCCTTCGGAATATATCACAGAGAAGTTCAAGGACTGGCGTTCGGACGTTAATGCCTTGCCTGATGCCGACAATATCGACCTTATAGACGAGTATCAGGAAATGTTGCACCGTCTGCAGAAAGAAAACCTGCCGAAATACGAAAAGCAGTTTGACAACTATCTGCAGAAAACACTCACAGACAAGGTCGGTGATTTCCGTATGTTCTTTATGAACTGGAAGAGTGCTATAGATGACAATATCCAAATGCTTAACGAGTCACTCCACGGCATCGACTATCGCAAGCAGCCTGCTACATATATACAGCTTGTGATGCAGAAAAAAGTAAATGAAGAGGTTAAGGAATTCTGTAAACTGATGGATGAGGCTATGCCTAACATTCAGAAAATAAATTCTACCGTGGATGGTCGTAAAATCCATTTCCGCGAGCATATCCAGCCTTTTATGGATCGCTTGGAAAATGAGGACTGGAGAAACAGGGTAATGGACGTGCGTTCATGGTTCACTTATAAGGCTGAGGAGTTCAACCGCAATACGGGAAATAAGGAAACTACATACGAAAACATGGGACATTTGTCAGGTGGAGAGAAGGCCCAGCTTACTTATACCATCCTCGGTTCTGCCATAGCCTACCAGTTCGGTCTGACAAAGAGCGGAATGCAGGACAATTCGTTCCGTTTCATAGCCATAGACGAAGCCTTCAAGGCACAGGATGAGGACAAGGCACGCTATCTGATAGACTTGTGCAAACAGCTTCATCTGCAGCTCCTTGTGGTTACTCCGAATGACAATATACATATTGTAGAGAATGATATCTCGTATGTGTATTTCGTCGAGCGTAAAGAAGAAAAGACTTCATGGCTCTACAGTATGCCTATTGAGCAATGGAGGGCAGAGAAGAATCCGGGAACGCTGTTTTAAAACTATATAGCCTATGGTAACTCCTGAAGAAATAAGAAGAAAAGCGCTGGCAAAATATCCTTCTTTTCTGAAATATGAGTTTATCTCTAAGGAAGAGGATTTTTTCCCGCTTGTTATAAGATGTGACAAGTCTATTGATTTTGCATCATTGAAGGAGCTTGAACAGGGAATTACATGTCTTTATTCATCTTCTAAGGAGAAGAATGGCTATGGTTATGAAGTAGAATATGTGGAGCGAAACACCAAGCTTTTCGGAAAGCAGAGTGTCCCTTCCAAAGTGTCTTTCATAACTGAGTCCGATTTCCTTAAGTTTATCGGAATGGATGAAAACACAGATACGTTCCGTAAAGTTATAGAAATGACTGTTCTGGAGTTTCCGGAGCTTAAAGAAACATTGGTGAAACATCATTATCTGGTAGTAAAATATTTTGACGAATGGGAACAGATAATGAAGGTTTGCCGTTTCTTCCGTTTGAACCCAAAACCAGGTAAGTTTGTCAGGGAACTGAATATAGGTGTGCATACCAAGTTTGTGGAGGAAAGTAAGGATATTTTACGTCCGTTGCTTGACGTGATAGTGGGAGAGGATGTAAATACTGAAGCCAAGACATTTTTCGGTCGTTTTAATCTGAAGGAAGGTGACCCGGAAGTTGCTTTCCGCATAACAGACAGTGAACTGTGTATGAGGTATATGTCAGGTTTTACTTATAATAAAGTGTTTGTGTGTGAGTTTGCACGTTTCAATATTCCGGTCAGGAATGTAATAATTGTGGAGAACAAGCATAACATGACAAAGGTGATTGAGCTTATCCCTGAGATGAAAAACACACTGGTGGTGTGGGGATGCGGATATCAGGCAACTGTCCTTAAGGATGTGGCATGGCTCAATGATGTCAATCTTTATTACTGGGGAGACATTGATGCACAGGGGTATGAGATTATGGCAAACGTCAGGAAATATTTTCCTCACATGGTCAGTATTATGATGGACAGGGAAGCTCTGTCTGTCCATCCTGTATGTGTAAAGGGAACAGACAGCAGGATTAAAAAAACGCTTGAACTGTTGGGAGATGAAAATGAAATTTATAACTTTGTGAAAGAGGCCGGTCTCAGGTTCGAGCAGGAACTTCTGCCTGAACGTTATGTGGAGAATTGCCTCGCAAAGTTAATCTGACTAAAATTTATAGCTTATGGAAATTGTACACGATGAAGCAAAGAAACAGTTTAAGGTAGAAGTGGACGGTTATACCGCACACGTAGCTTATCAGCTGACTGAAGATGGAGGTCTTGACATCCGACACACCATAGTGCCGGAAGAAATAGGCGGACGCGGAATAGCGTCAGCACTTGTAAAGGCGGCATACGATTATGCACGCTGCAAATGTCTGAAACCAGTTGCTACATGTGCTTATGCTGTAGTGTGGCTTCAGCGTCATCCGGAATATCAGGGCGATGTTAGTTGTGATTATGGTGGTAAGGGTACTTGCGCAGTCTGAATGATTGCGCAATATAATATTTAAATCATATGGTTTGATTTTAACCATTTCTTTCCCGGAGGTGTAAGACACCATATCAGGAATATTACACAAGGTAGTCCTATGGCTGATAAAACAAATACTGCTTCCATTATTTTTCCTCCTTTTTATTACTTAATACTAAACCGGCTAAGAGTGTGGAGCAAGCTACTAATAAACCTAAGACATATATTAATAGTTTGCTTTCGCCCAAATCTTTAAATAAAGATGCTATTACTATACCTGTCAACACATATTTTTGAAACATCTATAAGATAGGTTCCTAACTTCTCTTTCCACATATGTATTATATTTTAATATAAAGACAAAAATAAAAAACATCTGTCAACTTTGCAAATTCTTTGTAGAATAGTTAATTATCTTCTATCACAATCCCCATCTTCTTCATCAGGAAGCACGCATTCATATTTTGGGCTATACCTTCACGTATTTTGTAACTGAAGTATAGCTCATTGTTTTTTATATCAGCTTCAAAGCAGTAGTTTCTTATCTGTTCAGGGAAGTATTTCACCAGCTCGCCAAGCAGTAGGTCGTGAGTGGCTATTATACCGTTTGCCTTTAGAGTCATGAACTGGCGTATAAGGCTGAATGAGCCTTTCTGCTTGTCCGTAGAATTTGTTCCTTTAAGTATCTCATCGAGGATGATAAACAGCTCCTCTCCATTGTTAAGCATATCTATAATTCTTTTCAGACGTTTTAGTTCGGCAAAGAAGTATGATTCGTTGTCGCTTAGAGAATCCGATGTACGCAGACTTGTTATCAGCTGTGCAGGATGGATTTTCATCCTTTTGCAGCATGACGGCACACCTATACATGCCAGCAGATAGTTTACTCCTATGGTCCTGAGATATGTACTCTTTCCGGCCATATTTGCTCCTGTAATAATCAGAAAATATGGTCTTGAAGGAATCAGAGCATTATTCTTTACACATTGTTCTTCTGGCATTAGCGGATGTCCAAGTTCTTCTGCGTCATAGCAGAAAGGAGTATCTGTAATTTCTGCGAACTGATAATCCGGATGATTGTATGCAAACGTTCCCAATGAACAAAGAGCGTCTATCTCTCCAACAGCTTCCAGCCAACCGGAGAGGTTTTTCCCATATCTGTCCTTCCATGCCTCAATGCGTATCATCTGGCGTAATTGGAAGAACATACTTCCTTCTAATATAACGTATAGAATCTGATTGTTTCGCAAGTCTAGTCGGTCCAGTTCCTTTGTAAGTGCATTCAGCGCATCGGCAGGTGATTTCCCGTCTATCTCCAGTCGTTTTACAATATCTTTTATACCCTCTGCGTTCCATTCTTCGCTTTGTGTCAACTTTATAAGTCGGGCATATATGCTTAGTGTCCTAAGTTTCTTTCCGTATTCTTCTTGGAGTGCTGTCGCACGTTTTATAACACTGAAACTGAGTATCACGAATACGGAGAAAACCAAACCGAACCATGACATGGATATTATATTGACCAGTCCGCATACCAATAGTATTATGTTTACTGACGGTACCAGCCATATCAGAATTCTTGCCCAAGTGGATTTTGTGAGAGAACTTTCTGTTCTGGCCCATTTTTGTATATCGTTGTCATCATTGTTTTCACTCCTGTTTATCAGTCCTGTAATGGCAAATTTCAGTCTGAAATCATTTCTTGTGGAAAGATCTTTTATGCAATTCTGTCTGTTCTCTATATCTTTCTTTGTGCGTAGATGATTTTTTATCCAGTCTGCCAAAGTCTTTTTTCCGATGTGTGTACAAGTACGGTTTATGGCTTGAAATAGCGATTTGCGACCGAATATGTCGAGGTCGAATGAATATAAATGTTCTGTATTGGCAAATTCTTTCCCGTCTTCAAAATCAGAGTAGTCGTTATCCAGCCCTTTCAGCTCCTTTTTAAGAATGTCAGCCTTTACTTCAAGCCATTGTTTGCGCATGAAGAAACGGTTGTGCACCTTTATCATTATAAGAAAAGGAATAAGAGTACAGCAAGCTCCGATTATGATAGTCTGCGCACTGTAGCTCCATAAGGCGATGACCGTTGATATACATCCTACGAAGAGAAGTATCCTTGTGATACTTATATATAATATGGTTTTGTTTACCTTGTTCAGATTCTTATTTGTATCAGATAAATTTGTGTTATACCATTCCTGCGGTTTCATGATTCTTGTTTTTGTTTTGCCTGCGAAGATAATAAAGTTTTGAAAGTCCGTTTGCTTTATGCGGTGAATTTCATTTATTTTGTGATGTAATATAAATCAAGGTTAAGAAATGAGGTTCAGAATAGAGAGAATGACGGAATGTGAATACCGGAGTCTGAATATTGATTATGGATTCTATGATACATCGGTTGGGAGAATGCTTATAGCTTCTACGTCGCGTGGTATTTGCTGCATAGAGTTTGCCGATGACCGGAATGAGGCTTTGCAACTTCTTTGCAAGAGGTTTGCAAAATCTTTTCAACAGATGCGTCATACAGAGTTTCACGACTTGGCTTTACGTTTTTTCTGTAAAGATGAACGTAACCTTTCTGATGAAATTGTTTTACATTTGCATGGGACAGACTTTCAGATTCAGGTTTGGAAAGCTTTACTGGAAATACCATTTGGAAAGACTTCTACTTACAGTGATATAGCAATAGCTATAAAAAATCCACATGCATTGCGTGCTGTCGGAACAGCAATAGGCAGAAATCCGGTAGCTGTGATTATTCCGTGTCATAGGGTATTGCGCTCCGATGGCGGAATTGGAGGATATTACTGGGGAATAGAGAAGAAGAAAATGCTTTTGGAATGGGAGGTTACTGTAATAAAATAAGCACAGAATAAATCTGTTTTTTTATTCTGTGCTTACTTGGTTTTTTATGCCTATTTTTTCCATTCTTTGTTTTTCTTTGAGAAGAACATCCATCTGAGTAATGATGCGGGTATGGTATGACTGAATGAATTTACCTCATCAGCGCGTTCTTCAATGTTCTCAAAGAGTGGTTCAGCATCTTTTTCAGTTATTATACCGTTGCTTATCATTTGTTTGACGGTACGTCTCTCGTTGCTTAAAAGCATGCGTATGGATTTCAGTGTAAGTGCATGACCGTATGCTTTAGGAAATTCCTCTGCAAGATTGTTTATAACATTGTCCATACGTGTTATGTTATTTTCAACCTCTGATTTTAGTGTTCCGAGAACGGATTTCTGTCCGTCGTCCAACAGTTTTGAGTCCTGTAATTCTTCTATTAGTTTAAGATCTTCCTTTTGCAGGATTATGAAACCTCTTCCCAAATCATAGACCACTGTAATACGTTCACGGAAATAGAAACTTATCCAGTCGTGTATTACCGGTGTTTTTCTTAGTGCGTTGATTGTGCTGCTTCGGTCGCAGAACCTGAATATTGAATTTCTGAAATCAAGTGTGTACTTGCCGTCGTGGTCGTAAAGTTCGTCCAGTGAGTTCATTAACCTGCGGAAAGCAGTTTCGGATATTATACCTTCTTCATAGATGGCTTTGCATGTAGCTTTCTCACGGTCGAGGACTTTTAGACGGATTTCTGAAATTACATCTTTGTCCTTAGCTTCCACAATCGGGGCAACCGGAGCCGATGCCATGTAATGCTCAACTTTTCTCCAGTTGGCACCTGTCAGGTGGTCTCTTGATTTCAGTCTTTCAAGATATTTTTCCGAGCTTTCCCTGATGTGTTTGTGTATGTTGTATTCTAATTTTACCCTTGCTGAAGGAACACTTATCAGTCCCAGTTTATTGAGCAACCAGCGCATTGTAGTGGCGTTTATGCACAGTGTAAGAGTAACTATACCGGCAGTGAAAAACAATATCTGGTTTCTGATATCTTCCGGTATTGCTTCTGTATATGATACCATTAATGCCAGAGTCATGGCAAGCGCACCACGCAAGCCTCCCCATGTAAGTATCACAGATTCAAGTTTTGTAAGTCCGTATCCCATTCTTTTCATCACCGGATAGAGCATAGAAATCATGGCATAACGGAACAGGTTGAGGAATATATATATCAGGATAAGCACTCCGAATGCGCTCCATGAGAATGAAACTTTTTCTGATATGACTATGCCCACTATGATGAAGATTAGCGTATTTGCAATATATGTGGCGAGTTCCCAGAAATGTCCCATGAAATTGTTTACCTGTGGCTTTAAACGAGGTTTACCCACATATGTTACAGTGAGACCGAAAGCTACAAGGGCTATGACGCCTGACACTCCCAGGTAGAACTGTGAAATGATGAAAGTTACATATGCCGAAAGTATGATTACACTGTTCTGTATCATTTCTTCCGAGTTGATACGTGTAATAAACCATATAACTACACGGGCTAGGAAATATCCCAGTACGGTACTTACGGTTATTACTTTTATGAATTCCATTACCGGTGAACTGTCAGAACCGCCTGTAGCCGCATATACTCCGAAAAACAGCATGAAACATACGATGCCTGTTCCGTCGTTAAGTAATGATTCGGCGTCAACAAGTGTGGAGAAACGCTTGCTGGTTTTCAGTTCATGCAGAAGTGCGACCACGGCTACCGGGTCCGTGGCACTTATAAGTGCGCCAAACATAAGTGCGAATGTCCACGACCAGCTTTCATATCCGGGAATTACTAAACCTATTACTACCATAAGCACTCCGGTGAGTATCATGCAAATAATCAGTCCCGGTGCCGCTAGCAGTGTAGCGTTCGCCAGTGTCTTCTTGAATATGTGCATATTCAGTTCGTATGCCGCATCGAATATAAGTATAGGCAGAAAAAGATATAGTATAAGGTCAGGATTAATATCCGCTACACTGTCCACAGCATCCGATATCTGTGGTAATGAATGAAATATCCCGGAACGGTTAAGTATTCCGACTAACAGACCGATAGCGAACAGTCCTACTGTGTAAGGGAAACGACTGTGTTTTAGTAATGATTTGAGCAACGCCCCTATAATCAATCCTGTTATAGTGAGCAGCAAAGGTTGTAGGAATGCAAATTCTTCCATGGTAAAGTTTATTAATTATTACAATAATTACGAGGTTATAAAACAAAGGTAATAAATAAAGACTACATATATATAATGTTGACAAGAAAAAAAGTAATAAAATATATGTAAATTATTATCTCTCTGTTACAATAATGTAAAACAAATGTATTAAAAATCGTTTCTATAGTTATGTGTATTCGCTTCAATGGAGTATTTTTATGAAAAAATCATCTGAAAGCCATTGTTTAATTTTAATAATAGTATATTTGTTCCGCAAAACGAACTGTTCATTATGAAAGTGTCAAAGTATTCAAATTTTTCAGACGAGCAATTATTCAATCTAATAGAAGGCGGAGACAAGATGGCTTTCACCGAGGCGTACAATAAATATCACCGTTTGCTCTATTCCTTGTCCTACCGTTATCTTATGGATAGGGAAAAAGCGGAGGAAGCCGTGCAATATGTTTTTGTACGTTTGTGGGAATACCGTTCGGATTTGAATATCGGTATAAGTCTGAAAAACTACTTGTTTACGATGACAAAGAATTATGTATTGAACGTAATCCGAAATGAAAATACTGCGATAGAAAAACAATATGAATTAGCGCAAAGAACGTCTGAGTTTGAAGATGATTTCGTAGAGAAGTTGGAGAAAAGGGAGAGAATGGATATTTTCTATAAGGCATTGGATAAATTGCCCGAACAGAAACGTGAGATATGTCTTCTGAAAGTGCGCGAAGAATTGTCTAACAAAGAGATTGCTGAACGTATGAACCTGTCGGTAAATACCATAAAGACACATTACTCGGAATCCTTGAAACTATTGAGAATGTATCTCAAAAAAATGTTAATGATTATACTTTTCCTTATACTTTTAGGCGTGATGGGTGTCTAATCAGATAATAGAGAATATAGAATATGAACAGACCAAGTGATAATCAAATAGAAAAAGTGTTGGCAGGATTAGCCACTCCGGAGGAAGCGAGAGAAGTGGCAAAGTGGTTTGCTACGGATGAAGGCTCGGCATACATATCGAATAATTTTGATGCCGACATCAATTCCATACCACTTGAGGATGCCGATTTGCTGATAGACCATAGTGTTCCGTCCGACAAGATGTTCCAGAAAATAAACGCACGCATCAGAAGTAAATTAATCAGGCGTTGGACATTCCGTGCCGCAGCAGTTCTTCTGCCGTTGGTGCTTATATTAGGATTATACCTTCATCTTAACACCCGTGTGGATATATTTGGCGCAGGCGAATATGCAGAAATATACGTTCCTAAAGGCGAACGTATGCAAATGATGTTTCAGGACGGTACGAAAGTGTATATAAATTCAGACTCATATATGCGTTATCCGCGTAAGTTCGGTATTTCTGAACGTACGGTAGAACTGAAGGGTGAGGCATATTTTGTGGTGGCAAAAAACAAGAATCGTCCGTTTGTGGTAAATCTCAACGGTCCGTCTATACGTGTGCTTGGAACTTCTTTCAATGTTGAGGCCTATCCCGAAAATGACGATATAAAGGTAAATCTTGATGAGGGAAGAATAAATCTAAAACTGCTCTCCGATGTAGAAGTTCCTGTATCTCCAGGCGAGTGTGTGGTATATAATAAGAACACAAAGTCTTATCGGGTTAACAGAAACACAGACACCGGCGCATCTTCTGTATGGAAAAGCAACATCATATCGTTTAAGGATACTCCTTTGGATGAAGTGTTTTCCCGTCTCGGCCGTTGGTATAATGTAGATTTTGAAGTGGAAGATGACATACCTTCAGATTTGCATATAACACTTGTTTCCCGACATACTCTGATAGAGAAGGTACTGGAAGATTTGGTAAAAATCTCTCCTCTGTCTTTCAGATATGACGAACAGTCGGCAAAGGTGTATGTATCTTTGAAAAAATGATATAATGATTAAAAATGATAATCGGCTATTCTGCAACCAAACGGCAGTATAGCCGATTTTTTTATGTGTAATTGCACGTTTCTTGTTTGTAGGTTGATTT
Source organism: Candidatus Phocaeicola faecipullorum (assembly GCA_018884025.1). Taxonomy (GTDB): domain Bacteria; phylum Bacteroidota; class Bacteroidia; order Bacteroidales; family Bacteroidaceae; genus Phocaeicola; species Phocaeicola faecipullorum. The sequence goes on along the minus strand of JAHLFB010000061.1, from coordinate 41,295 downwards.
TTCTCTATAGCGTAATGCCTTGATTATTAGATAAATCTGATATTTATTATTCTTTTATGAAAAAAAACTTCATCTTTCTCTCACCCATTTTCTGTTTTCGTGTGTCAACTAAGAAAACAAATTACTATTTTTATTAATTAAATTCTAATGTATGAGAATCAGATTTCTATTAGCATTATTATGCTTTAGTCTGGCTTCCGGCTATTCAGCCTTTGCCCAGAAGGTGACAATCAATCTAAAGAATGTCAAGTTAGAGAAAGTGTTCGATGCCATCACTAAGCAGACAGGATTGAGTGTGGCATACAGTCGTCCTACGGTCAATCCGGACCAGAACGTCAGTATCAGTGCTACAAATGAAGAATTGAGCGAAGTCTTGAAACGTCTGTTTGCAGGTACAAACGTCGCTTTTGAGATTGGTGAGGAAAAGATTTATCTTAAGGATGTTAAGTCTTCTTCAAAAGAAAGCAAACCGGTAAGGACAAAAACTGTATCGGGAGTAATAGTCGATACTAATGGCGAGCCTGTAATCGGTGCAAGCGTGTTGGTGAAAGGAACAAACAACGGAACGATAACAGACCTTGACGGTAAGTTTACGGTAAACGATGTTCCTGAGAATTCCACTCTTGATATATCCTATATCGGTTATAAGACACTGACATTGAAAGCTACTGACAAGAAGCTTGCACGTCTTGTTTTGCATGAGGATAGTGAAGTTTTGGACGAGGTGGTTGTTGTGGGATATGGTGTTCAAAGGAAACGTGACGTATCAACAGCGGTTTCTTCAGTAAAAGCTGAAGTGTTGGCAAATAACCCAGCTTCAGACTTTCGTCAGGCTCTTGTTGGAAAGATGCCTGGTGTGCAGGTAACTACTCCAAGTGGTGATCCTGAAGGTAGTGTCAGTATTAGGGTTCGAGGTATTAGTACTGTAAATGCAGGTAGTGATCCTTTATATATAATTGATGGTGTTCCAATGGAGAGAGGCTTTGCCAATATGAATACTAATGATATTGAGTCTATAGAAGTATTGAAAGATGCTTCGGCAGCTGCAATATATGGTAGCCGTGGTTCAAATGGCGTTGTTTTGATTACAACCAAGAAAGGAACATCAGAGAAACTTATAGTACAGTATGATGGATATTATGGCATTCAGAATGTTTCAAAGAAGCTCCCAATGATGAATGCTTATCAGTTTGCCGAATTTGCAAGGGACGGACATAATAATGCATATTTGGCTGAAGTTCCAGGTGCTTCTCCTGACGATCCTAATAGCGTGAGACCACAATCATATCATCAAATTCCGGCTGAACTCTTCCCTTATCTTGAAGGACAACCTGGGCTTACAGATACTGACTGGCAGGATGCTATTTTTCGTACTGCAGGTACAACAGGACACAATATTTCTTTATCAGGTAAGACTAATAGTGTGAATTATTTTGTTTCTGGAAACTATATGAGTAAAGAAGGAATTATTATTAACTCTGACTTTAAAAAATATAGTATGCGTATGAACTTAGACGGAAAATACAAACGTTTGAAGTTTGGTGTCAATTTTGCTCCTTCTTATTCTACGTCTAACAGTGTTGATGCGTCTGGAGCAGGTGGTATAGTGCAATCTGCGTTAATGATGCCACCTGTTTGGCCTGTATATAATGAAGACGGTTCTTATAATTATCAGGGAAATGGATACTGGCGTATAGGTACAGATTATCAGCATAATGAAATATTGAATCCGGTAGCAATGGCAAATTTACAATCTAACGTTACTGATAGAATGTCTATTATAGGAAAAGTGTATGCAGAATTGGAACTTTATAAAGGTTTGACGTATAAGATTTCATTTGGTGGAGACTATTATGGCGCTCATAATGATAAGTATCGCCAATCTGCATTGCCTCTTAAAGGTAAGGATTATTATGATATGCCCTCAAATCCGGAAGGATATAGTTCCTCAAGTTTCTATTTTAACTGGCTTGTTGAAAATCAGTTGACATATAATACGACTATTAATGAAAAACATAATCTGACTGCTATTTTGGTTCAGTCTGCTCAGAAGGAAACTTTTAAAAGCAATAATGTGACAGCAACAGATTATCCTAATGACTATATTCAGACTATATCCGGAGGTACTGTAACAAAAGGATATTCTGAAAAATCACAATGGTCTATTGCTTCTTATCTTGCTCGTGTACAGTATAGTTTTTCCGGAAAATATATGTTGTCTGGTGCTATTCGTACAGATGGCTCGTCTCGTTTTGGCAAGAACAACAGATGGGGGTATTTCCCTTCAGCATCTGCTGCATGGCGTATAAATGAAGAGGATTTCTTCAAAGAACAATCAGCTTTATCTTTTATTAATGATTTAAAATTACGTGTAAGTTATGGAGTAACAGGTAATTTCCAAATAGGGAATTATGAACATTTGGCTACAATGTCTTTGGATAATTATATATTGGGAACAGGGCAGGGAATCTTGTCTAATGGATACAAACCTGATAATATAGAAAGGGATGATTTGAGTTGGGAGAAAAATAAGATGGTTAATGCCGGTGTTGATGTTCAGATGTTTAATGGTTTATTAGGATTCACTGTAGATTATTATAATACAAATACTTCTGATATGTTACTGAGTGTTCCAGTTCCATTGATAACTGGTTATAGCACTTCATTAATGAATATAGGAAAGGTAAACAATCGTGGATGGGAGATTGGATTGAGTTCACAAAAACATATATCTGATGACTTTGGATATTCTTTTAATGCAAACTGGTCAAAAAATATTAATGAGGTAAAAGCATTGGGTCCAAGTAATGCTCCGATTATTTCTTCTGGAAGTGTTGAACATGCTTATTACATTACTGAAGTAGGAAAACCTATTGGTAATTATTATTTGTTGGTTCAGGATGGTATTTTTGAGACGGAGGAAGATTTGAAGAAATATCCTCATTTTGAGAATACAAAAGTAGGTGATTTCCGTTTTGTGGATGTAGATGGCGATGGTGTCTTGGATTTGGATAAAGACCGTACTGTTTGCGGTAACTATATGCCAAAATTTACATACGGATTTGGTGGAAAATTATGGTTTAAAGGTTTTGATTTGGATATTAATTTCCAAGGTGTATTTGGTAATAAGATACTGAACCTTAACCGCAGATATATAGATAATATGGAAGGAAATGTCAATGGTACGACTATTGCATTGGATCGTTGGCAGAGTGAAGATCAGCCAGGAAACGGACAGGTGAATAAGGCAAACAGGAAACAGACAGGTTATAACGGAAGAACTTCTACATGGCATCTGGAAGATGGCTCATATTTGCGTTTGCAGAACGTATCATTGGGATATACATTCCCTAAAAAATGGACTAATCGCTTTTATGTGGAGAAACTGAGGCTGTATGTATCGGGGCAGAACTTGGCGACATTTACAAAATATAGCGGATATAATCCGGAGGTTAATGCACGTCCTGATAATGCATTAACTCCTGGTGAGGACTATGGAACTTATCCTCTTGCAAGAACATTCATGTTTGGTATCAATGTAACATTATAAAATGACTTATTATGAAAAAATATAATTACATATTAATATTGATGGCTTCGCTTTCATTGATTTCATGCTCTGACAGTTTTTTCGATTTGGAGCCGTCAACCAGCGTTGTGACAGATAAAGTTTATCAAACTGCAAGCGATTTTAATGTTGCTGTAATAGGATGTTATTCAAAGTTACAGACTCAGGTTAATTTTTATATGGAGTGTTGCGAGTACAGGAGTGATAATTTGAATCTTAGTGCTCCTACATCAGGTACGCAGGACAGATATGATATAGATCATTTTACGGAAAAGCCTTCCAATGGTATTTTGGATGATTATTGGGCTAATTTCAATAACAATGTTTATCGTTGTAACATGGTATTGGATCGTATTGATGCTGCTGAATTTGATGAAAACCTGAAAAAGCAATATAAAGGCGAAGCTATGTTTATACGCGCATTGAATTATTTCAATATGTATCGCGTTTGGGGTGGAGTGCCGGTGACAAAAAAGGTTGTAACAGTAGATGAGGCTATGAAAATTCCACGTGCCACTGATGAGGAAATGTTGGAATTTATAGGAGGTGATTTAAAAACTATAGTTGAAGAAAACATGCTGCCGGAATCTTATTCAGGTGAAGATTTGGGGCGTGCAACTTCCGGTGCAGCCATGGCTTTGCTTGGCAAAGTGTATCTGACTTTCCATAAATGGGATTTGGCAAGAGATGTGTTCTCACAGTTGATAGGCAAGTATGAACTTTTAAAGCCTGTTTCAAAGGTTTTTGATGTTGAAAACAAGATGAATAGGGAAATTATCTTTGCAGTCCGTTTTAATAAGAATGTTGAAAACGAAGGGCACGGTTATTGGTACAGCATAACAAATTTGACAGACGATTCAAATCAGTCTGAATCATTTGTAAATTCTTATGAGGCAAATGATGAAAGAAAAGATTTGATTACTTATGTCAATGCTGCAGCAAATGTTTGTCTGATGAATAAGTTTTTTGATGTAAAAAGTGACACTTACAATGTGGTAGGTAATGACCAGATATTATTGAGATATGCAGATGTTTTATTGATGTATGCGGAAGCGTTGAATGAAATAGGTTATGATGCTTCCGAAGGTTCTGTTGCATTGAAACAATTAAATGATGTAAGAGAGCGTGCCGGTTTGGGAAAACTTTCCAATGTTGAACTTTCTGATCAGTCTTCGTTTAGGAGGGCTATACTTGATGAGCGTCAACGCGAGTTTCCATACGAAGGTCATAGGTGGTATGATTTGGTTCGTATGGGTTATGCTAAAGAAATTATGAAAAATGAGGGCTTTGATATTCAGGATTATCAATTATTATTCCCTATTCCGCAGAATGAAATAGAGAAAATAGGGAACACTGAAATCTTATGGCAAAACCCTGGTTATGGTAATAATTAATTTATAGGAGAAGATTATTATGAAAAAGATATTATATGGTATTTGCATGATGGTTACGTTATTGACTTTGTCATGCGAAGATAAATTGCCTCAAGCAAGTTGGGACTTGAATGAAATCACAAATTTGTCTGCAACACCACAGGATGAATCTGTCGTTTTGAGTTGGGATACTTCTTCAGAGGCTTTAAATGATGGTTATTATATTTCATGGACACCATCTACTACAAGTGTAGAAGGTGGGGAAATTACTACTGATAAGAATTCAATAACTATAGAGAATTTGGTTAACAAGGTTTCTTATACATTTTCTGTACAAGCTGTTTATGGTGACAAACGTTCTGGTAAAGTGTCTATAAAGGCAACACCGGCTACTTCAAGAAAAGAGCCTTTGAATTATCAAGTGGTAGCAGGTGATGGAAAAGTTAAATTAATATGGGAAAAACCATCGCAGGATGTAAAAGGGTATAAGATAACAGTTTTGCCTGATAATAAGATTATTGGAATAGATGAAGCGAATGCAGAAACTTATATTGTTTCTGAACTTAATAACGGAACTGAATATACAATATCTTTACAGGCAGTGTATGATAAAGGTGATTCTGATGCCGTGTCCGCAAATGTTACCCCTGGAAATATAGAGCCGATAACCGGATTTAAAACATATGTCCTTGCTAATGAGACTATGACATTGTCTTATAATGATATGTATTTCATGGGTGAAGTTAAGTCTGTCAATTGGACTTTTGGAGATAATACCCAAGGACAAGGAAATTCGGTTGAGAAATCTTTTGCAAATGGTGGTGAGTATGAAATTAAGATTGAAGTTACATATTTTGATGATCAGGTAGAAGAGGCGGAAAAGACTGTTTATGTAATAGCTGAGCTATGGGAACAAAATACAGGTTGTTATATAAAGACCTCAAACCCTGTATTCTCTATAGATGGAAAAACATTCTATTTGCCTACAGCAAATCAGAAAGGAGATCTTAATGCTTATAATGTCACAGATGGTTCCAAGAAATGGAACTTTGGTATTACAAGTATCACATATGGAGGTGGTTCAACTGTAGGACCAGATGATGTTATATATCAAGGTGCACGTGATGGAAAGTTATATGCGATAAATAAGCAAGGTACTCAAAAATGGGTATATGATACAGGTGCTACAAATAAGAATCTTGATTGTTTCCCTGCTGTGATAAGCGATGGAAGTATTGTTTATATTCTTGACGGAGATAATGTGCTGCATGCCATAAATACATCTAACGGAAGTAAAAACTGGTCTCAAAATTTGGAAGGAACAGTGAATAAAGCAGGTGCGGTTGCAATAGATAAAGATGGTAGGATTTATGTAGGAACAAGAAGCTATATATATGCTTTTAGTCAAGAAGGCGAACAATTATGGAGGGCTTCAGCTACAGTAACGGAGATTGGCTCATTTGCTATTGATGGTTCTACATTATATGCAGCACAAATATCAGGTGCAGGACTTGTAGCCATAAATACAGCTGACGGAAGTATTAAATGGACTGTTCCTGCTAATGGCGATGCATACGCACCTGTTGTAGGTAAAAACGGTAATGTATATTTTGTTGATAAAGGAGGTAAATCTCTTTATGCTGTTAATTCACAAGGTGTACTTGAATGGAAATTCAATGCCGGAGCGGCTTTGACATATTGTTTTCCTGTATTAGATGAAAAGGGCATTATTTATTTCGGCGCTTCTGATGGAGTTATTCATGCTGTTGACACTTCAACAGGTGAAGAGGTTTGGAATATGACAACTGATGCAACAGGTGATAATAAGAAAATTATGGCTGGTATGACAGTCGGTCCAGACAAAAATTTGTATGTAGGTTATATTGGAGGTAATGTAGTTGCTATACCGGTATTTGCAGGTCCTGAAACTTCAACATGGAGCTGTAGAGGTGGTAATATACACGGAACTAACCAGTATTAATAAAATCATGCTGTTTAAACGGTGTTTAAATGGTTTTTAAATACTGTTTAAACAGCATCAAAATTTATGTAAAATGAAAGCACACTTAATTTTAATATCCTTTTTTATTCTATCTTCTAATCTTTTTTCGCAAGATTTTAAGTATAATGTCGGAACAACATCTGCTTTATGGAAGAAGCCAAAAGTTGAAGATTTTAAACATGCAAAAAAGCAAGGAATAGATTTTATAGAAGTAGCCTTTAATCAATGTTATCGAGGAGTTCCTGCTGATGAAGTAAATCAACGTATTCATGATATGAAATTGAAAGTTGACAGTGCCGGTATAAATGTCTGGTCAATACATCTTCCTTTCTCAAGGACACTTGATATTTCTGTATTAAACGATTCTTTGCGTAAGGAAAATGTTAAGTTTATGGCAGAAATGATAAAACAGGCAGCTGTTTTCAATCCGCAAAGATTGGTTCTCCATCCAAGTTCGGAGCCTATATCAGACGAAGAAAGAGATAAACGTTTGAAAAATGCAAAGGAATCTATTAAACAGCTTAAAGAATGTGCAGATAGCTTAAGACTTCAACTTTGTATAGAAAATTTACCTCGTACCTGTTTAGGAAATACACCTGAAGAGTTATTGTATATAATTAAAGATATACCTGATTTAAAAGTGTGTTTTGACACAAATCATTACTTTGGCGGGACAACTCAACATTTTATAGATGTGCTGGGTAATTATATAGGTACAATCCACGCTTCAGACTTTGATTTTAACAATGAATGCCATTGGTTGCCGACACAAGGAGATATTGACTGGAAAGAGTTGGTATCGTCATTGCGGAAAGTTGGTTATAATGGCGTGTTTATGTATGAGGCAACGAAAGATAGATTTGCAAAGAATAAACGTTTGACTCCGGGACAGATAAAAACAAGTTTTGATAATATCCGTAATCAGGTTTTAAAATAAAAATAGAAGATGAGAAGATTATTGTTTTATTGTTCTTTACTATTCGTAGTGATACTCCTTTTCTCTTGTAGTAAAGAAACAAAGGAGGAGATTGAAAAACCGTCAGATGAATTGACGGCTCAACAGAAAGAAGGAAAGGAATTGGCAGAGTCATTATGGGCTACTTCGCCTTTACAAGAACAGCCTCTTGACGAAAATAGAACATTGACTTTTGAAAGGATTCAAGAGTATGCGGATAAGTGTACATCAGATTATTTCGAGAGTTATCTCAAAAGTATAGATCTCACTTCTGAAAGTCAGGAAAAATACGATGTATTGCTTTATTATTACAGGTATGCGTTTGACAGGATTTTAAATGATATTAAGAATGAAAATGTAGAGGATGGAACGGCGCATATATGGATGTTATATAACATGGGATATGTGGTAAAAACACCGTCATGCTGTTTTGCAATTGATATTATGCACAGATGGGCAGAGAAGTTGGCTCCTTATTTGGATTTTCTTTGTCTTACGCATAATCATCAGGATCATTATGATACTAAACTGATAGAAGCGATGTTGGCAGAAGGGAAACCGGTGATTTCTAATTTTATAGAAGAAGGTAAAGAATATTATTCTAAAAGTCCTTCTAATTATAAAATAGGTAAAGTTTCTGTACGCACTTCCATAACGGATCATAATAATTCCGGATTGTCGAATTTTGTAACGGTATATTCAATTGATTGTGGGAATGATAGTGGCAATCTCACAATTATGCATACAGGGGATTCAAACTATAAGCCTTCACAGTTTACCAACATTTTAAATAGGGTTAATATATTGATACCACGATATGCACCAAACGAATTGACAGAAAACAACATAATAGGCGAGGGTAACGGAAAAGTGATTCCCGATTATGTGTTGTTGTCGCATATACTGGAACTCACGCATGTTGATACGGAAGCCTCCAGATGGAGTTTGCCGATGGCATTGGAGAGGGCATCAAAGATAAATTGTGCCCAAACGTATGTCCCGATGTGGGGAGAGAAACTGATATGGAAAGATAACAAATTAAATCAAGGTATATGGGAAGAATAGTAAACCTTTTTTGCTTGGTTGTGCTGACCATGGTCTGCCGTGCGCAGCAACCTGTAGATAACATACTATACACGTTCGGGAAACCTGCATCGGAATCAGTATTGGTTGTGTCGCATCGTGCGGACTGGCGTAATGCACCTGAAAACTCATTGCAAGCTATTCAGAATTGCATTGATATGGGTGTAGATATGGTGGAAATAGATTTAAACAAAACGAAGGATGGTCAATTGATTGTCATGCATGACAGAACTTTGAATAGAACCACGAACGGTAAAGGTCTGGCAAGCGATTACACTTTGGATGAAATTAAAGAACTTGTTCTGAAAAATGGAGCAGGATGCAAGACCCGCCACAAAGTCCCGACCTTTGAAGAAGTAATGACATTGTGTAAAGGTAAAGTAATGGTAAATGTTGACAAGGGATATGATTACTTTAAGGAAGCATACGCAATACTTGAAAAGACGGGTACTGTTAACCAGTGTGTGATGAAATCGGACCATCCGTATGAAAAGGTTGTGTTGGAAAATGGCGAGGTATTGGAGAAAATGGTATTCATGCCTGTGGTGAATCTGAACAAGGAGGGTGCCGAAAAGATTATAGATGACTATATTGCGAACTTGAAACCTGTGGCGTTTGAACTGGTATTCAAGGATGATTCGCCTGAAGTCCTTAGGTTGATAAAGAAGGTAAAGGACAGCGGAGCCGGAATCTTTATCAATACCTTGTGGCCGGAACTGTGCGGTGGACATGATGACGACAGAGCTGTGGAACTTAAGGAACCGGAAGAAAGCTGGGGATGGGTTATAAATCAGGGAGCAAAGTTAATTCAGACTGACAGACCTGCGTTATTGCTGGATTATCTTAGGGTCAATAGGTTACATAAATAGATTTAGTCATGTTTAGGTCTATACTGAATTTTTACAAGGTCTCGAAAGCGAGACCTTGTAGCTTTGCTTCGCCCGAAGAACAGAGAAAGAAGATGACTTATTATAAATGGTCAACGTTTCTCTCGGCTACTTTGGGATATGGAATGTACTATGTGTGCAGGCTGAGTCTTAACGTGGTAAAGAAACCTATTGTGGAAGAAGGAGTGTTTTCCGAAACGGAACTTGGAATAATAGGTTCGGTACTTTTCTTTACATACGCCATCGGTAAATTCACAAATGGTTTTCTGGCTGACAGAAGTAACATAAACAGGTTTATGTCAACAGGACTTCTTGTTACGGCACTTGTCAATCTTTGTCTGGGATTTGTAAATTCCTTTATACTGTTTGCTGTATTGTGGGGCATAAGCGGATGGTTCCAGTCAATGGGGGCCGCTTCGTGCGTAGTTGGTTTGTCGCGTTGGTTTGATGATGAGGAACGAGGCTCGTTCTATGGGTTCTGGTCTGCCAGTCACAATATCGGTGAGGCTCTTACATTCATAATCGTTGCCTCGGTTGTTTCTGCCTGGGGATGGAGATATGGTTTCTGGGGTGCCGGTATGGTAGGTATTGTTGGAGCCTTGGTGATATGGCAATTCTTCCATGATAATCCGCAAAGTAAGGGGCTGCCACCTGTGAATCAACCTAAAGAGAAGAAGGTTATGACAGAAACGGAGACTGCCGATTATAACAAGGCACAGAAACAGGTGTTGCTTATGCCGGCAATATGGATTCTGGCATTATCGAGTGCATTTATGTATATCAGCCGTTATGCCGTAAACAGTTGGGGAGTGTTCTATCTGGAGGCGCAGAAAGGATATAGCACACTGGATGCCAGTTTTATTATCTCCATAAATTCTGTTTGTGGAATAGTAGGTACGGTGTTGTCCGGCTTTGTTTCAGACAAGTTGTTTGGTGGTAGGAGAAATGCTCCTGCACTGATATTCGGTTTGCTCAATGTGGTGGCTTTATGCCTGTTCCTGCTTGTTCCGGGTACACATCTGTGGATTGATGCCTTGGCTATGGTTCTGTTCGGATTGAGTATCGGTGTGTTGCTTTGCTTCCTTGGTGGATTGATGGCTGTTGATATTGCACCGAGAAATGCTTCTGGTGCTGCTTTGGGCGTTGTAGGTATTGCGAGCTATGTAGGTGCTGGTGTGCAGGACGTGATGAGTGGCGTATTGATAGAAGGTCATAAGTCGGTGGTGAATGGTGTTGAGGTTTATGACTTTACTGCAATCAACTGGTTTTGGATAGGTGCGGCTGTATTGTCTGTACTTTGTGCCTTGATGGTTTGGAATGCAAAGGCACCTAAGGAATAGTTTATTTGAAGAAGTTAGAGAAGTTATAAGAAGTCATTCTATAGGAAGTTAAAGCAGAATACTTCTTTAACTTCTCTAACTTCATTCACTTCTTTAACTTCTCTAATCCCATATAAATGAAAAACATATATTTGATTATAGTTCTTATAGTTTCGTCTGTATGTCATGTCTATGCCAATAAAGGCAAGGGAGATGCGGTTATTACGATTTTCTCTGATTTTCATTCCGGATTTGGTTCTTCAAATAACGACAGAGGATTCGGACTGGAAAGGGCATATATAGGATATGGATATAAACTGCCACATAATCTGGAGATAAAGGCTGTGATGGATTTCGGTATGTCGGACGATGTAAACGACAGTCATAGGATAGGTTTCATAAAGAATGCTTTTCTAAGGTGGAAAACTGGAGGACTTACTCTTAGTGGTGGAATGATATCTACTGCACAATTCAAATTTCAGGAATCGTTCTGGGGAAAGAGGTACGTGATGAAATCTTTTCAGGATGAATATGGATTTGGTAGCAGTGCCGATATTGCTGTTTCGGCGGAATATAAGGTTAATGAATTTATTGCGTTCGATGGAATAGTGGCGAACGGTGAAGGGTATAAGCAGGTGCAGGTCGATGACGGGTTGCTTTATGGCGCAGGACTTACGATTGGATATCTAAAAGGTTTTGTGCTAAGGGCATATGCTTCGTATAATGAAGCTGCTGATGGTGTGAAAACTGATGAAGGGGGACAGTATAGGGGAGAGGTTAATCTGGCATGTTTTGCCGGTTTTCGGAATGAAATTGTTTCTTTGGGGGCTGAATATAATATGATGATGAATTCAGGCTTTGTGAATGATGCTGACAGAAGCGGGACTTCTGTTTATGCGACTGTAAATCTTAATGATAACATAGGTCTGTATGGTAGATGGGATTATCTTTCATCAAAAGGGTCATGGGATAAAACATCGGATGGAATGGCCGGTATAGCCGGGCTGGAAATAAAGTTGGGAAAGTATGTCAGACTTTCTCCTAATTTCAGAATATGGAAACCTTCTGATGATTCTGTTAAAAATCAGACATACTTTTATCTGAATGCTTCATTTGCATTGTAGTATGGATGAAAAAACATATGATGATTTCACTTTCACATCCTTCACAAACAGGTATTTCAAATCATTTCCGCAGCAATAGCTTTCGCCTTAGCCCTGTCCGGTTTTCCTGTTCCTGTAAGCGGAAGTTCCGGGATAAGGATGATATGTTTCGGACGCCAGTATGGTGGAAGATTGTTCATTGCATTGTCCGTATCCATCTCGTGTGAAACAAGCATTACTATCTTTTCGCCAAACTTGGCATCAGGTACGGAGGTTATCATATACGAACCCTCCGGCAGGTAATGACTCAGTTTTTCTTCCACTTGTTCTATCTGCACTTTCACTCCTCCGGTGTTGATGGTATTGTCCTTGCGTCCGAGTATGCGGAACTGTCCTTTGTCGTTGAATTCTACTATATCGTTTGTGATTAAAGTTTCAGGATTTACGGATGGAGCGGAGATGATAAGTGTTCCTTCGTCTGAAAGGTTAAGGGAAACATTGTCGAATGGTGTGTACCATTCCGATGCATTGCTGCCGTTCAGTCGGCGAAGTGCGATGTGCGACAGTGTTTCTGTCATTCCGTATGTGCTCCAAACGGCATTAGGGAAAGGTTCCAGTTCCTTTGCCATGTTCTTGTCTATGGCTCCTCCTCCGATTATGAGGTGGCGGATTTGCATCAGTTTCTTTCTGTCTTCCGGGTGCTGCAAGGAGTTGAATACCTGCATCGGTATCATGGCTGCGAAGTCCGGTATTTCCGTTATGTCCTGCAACGGGCGTCCGCATGGGGTAACTACCATAAGGTTGAGGCCTGCTATTATGCTTCGTACAACTACCATTTTTCCGGCTATATAGGGTAGGGGCATACACAGCAAAGCACTGGCACCTGCCTTTAGTCCTAAGAATGATACTGTAAGGCGTGCGCTGTTCATCATTCTTTCTTTCTCTACCCACAGTTCTTTGGGAGTGCCGGTCGAACCGGAAGTGTGAACTTTCAGTAATGGACTGTCGTTGTACCATTCGGCAAGGAATCCTCCAAGTGAAGCCATGAAACTGTCTTCACCGTATTCTGATGCGAATCGGTCTTTAAGTAGTGATGCTTCTTCGGCAGTATAGGTCTTTCCGTTTATGGTGATGTTTGGGTGCATTATTGTGAGTGGAATTATAGAGGAAATTCTTCTTTGAATAAGTCATATACATAGAGCGGACTTTGATAATATAAACCGCTTTTTGTATTTAGCAGTTTGGTGTATGTGGCGGAATTGTAAACCATGTCCATTGCTTCTTCCATGTCTTTATGGAAGTCCCTCATTACATAAGATATAAGTTCGGTAGTAATGCATTCTATCATGAATTGCTCATCGTTTGTCATAACTTTTTAAGTAATTTAATAGCATTATCAGTGCCAAAATAATATTGTACAGTCAGATTGATATATTGGAGCTTTTTAACTAATGTTGGAAGATCTATGTATTCTTTCATATACCTAAATAGTTGAACTCCAACTTTATCATCAGCTATAGGTCCTATAACAATATCATATTCATGTACCTTGTCAGTATTTTCCCGATTTCTGTTTGCAAGTATAAATTCAGCCCATTCCTGTGTATATCCTTCGAAGATTTTAATTCTTAACGCTGGATTATTTAGATTGACTTCGTCAAATTCGTAAGTATTTACTGTAGGTATTCCTCCATACTGAATGACTTTTTGCTCTGCCATCTTTTGTGCCTGTTCTTTATTCTCAGTCAAATAAAAACCTTGTCCGAAGTCTTTGTGTGGTCGTGACTTGGATAAATCAATTGTTAATATTTCTTGGTTTGAACCGTGGTACAATATCATCTTATATTACCTCCGTATTTTTGACAGTATAATGTTAAGTCGTCTATGGCATCTTCTATGGAAAACAGATGTTCTACCTCATATCCATTATTGAGAAATTCAATGCCTTTACATTGTTTTAGGTAATTGAAAGATTGCTGCATAGTCAGTTTATGTCGCTTAGCAAACTCGGATATGCATATAACGATATATTCAATTTTATCTTTCATATATAAACTTATTTTCTCAAAAGTAAGAAATATTGACGTGATATGCAAGAAAAATATTTAATTACAATAATATATCAACTTTCTTTTCCGCATCAAACCACAGTTTTTCTCCTTCAATATGTAGCGGAGATTCAATATTGTCAGTAAACAGCAGCCCCGTTCCGAGTCCCTGCGGCAAGGTGTGTTCCTGGGTGGCGGTCCATTGTGCAATGGCATTAAGCCCGACGTTGGATTCTAGTGCGGAGGTTATCCAGTAACCGATGTTTCTTTCCTTTGCCAGTTTTATCCATTCTTCAGAACCGGCAATTCCGCCATGCAGAGATGGTTTCAGAATGATATATTGTGGACGGATAGTTTCAAGAAGGCGAATCTTTTCGCTTTCTTTGTTTACACCGATAAGTTCCTCGTCGAGAGCTATGGGCAGAGGAGTTGAGGCGCACAATCTTGCCATTTCGTCCCATTGTCCCTGACGTATGGGCTGTTCTATGGAATGAAGGTCGAACTTGCTCAGTGCTTCAAGTTTGGACATTGCCTCTGACGGTTTGAAAGCTCCGTTGGCATCAACACGGAGTTCTATTTCTTCCTTGTCGAAATGGCTACGGATAAATTCAATCAGCTGTAATTCCTTATCGAAATCTATGGCACCTATTTTCAGCTTTATACAGCGGAATCCGGCTTTCATCTTTTCCCGGATACGGGCATACATCTCGTCGAAACTACCCATCCAAATAAGTCCGTTTATGGTTATACCTTCTTCTCCACGTGAGAACGGTGTATTCCAGAAAGCAAGGCTGTCGGCGTTAAGATGATAAAAAGCTGTTTCCAGACCGAACAGCATTGATGGATATGGTCGCAGACTCTTATAGTCTATCGAACCGGTCTTTTCTACTTGAAGGCAATGGCATCGCAGCACATCTTCATAATCCGGAATATCATCGCAACTGAGATTGGGAAGCGGGGCACATTCGCCTGTTCCTGATTTACCGGTTTCTGTATCTGTAAGTCGGACATACCATACTCTGCGGGTTGTATATACGCCGCGTGATGTACCAGCAGGCTGTTTGAAGTGAAGTTCGTAGGGAATAATTTCTGATTTTATCATAGAATATGTATTAGGATGTGCTGAATAAGAAAGCGTTACACGTACGTGTTATGCTCGTTACACGAATGTGTTACGCGCGTTTCACGTACGTGTTCCACCCGTTACACGAACGTGTAACGCTAAGTGTTACGGCATTTTAGGGAATTTGCTCCAGTCCGGTTTACGTTTTTCAAGGAATGCTTTTCCGCCTTCCTGTGCTTCTTCTGTCATGTAGTACAGCATTGTGGCGTCGCCGGCAAGTTCCTGAATACCTGCCTGACCGTCGAGTTCAGCATTCAGACCAGCCTTAATCATGCGGAGTGCAAGCGGGCTGTGTTGCATCATTGTTTCTGCCCATTCCACAACTTCATCTTCCAGACGGTCGAAAGGAACAACCTTGTTCACGAGTCCCATTTCAAGGGCTTCCTGTGCTGAGTACTGACGGCAGAGGAACCATATTTCGCGAGCCTTTTTCTGACCTACGATACGAGCCAGATATGAAGAGCCGAAACCGGCGTCGAAGCTACCAACACGTGGACCTGTTTGTCCGAAAATGGCATTTTCGGATGCTATGGTAAGATCGCAAACCACGTGAAGTACGTGTCCTCCGCCGATGGCATATCCGTTTACCATCGCTATAACAGGTTTAGGAATGGAACGTATCTGCTTCTGTACGTCAAGCACGTTGAGGCGTGGAACACCGTCTGTTCCGATATATCCTCCATGGCCTTTCACGTGCATGTCGCCGCCTGAACAGAAAGCCTTGTCGCCTGCACCGGTAAGAACTACTACATTGATGTCCTGGCATTCTCGGCAGATAAGCAAGGCATCGCTTATCTCGGATGTGGTGGTAGGAGTGAACGCGTTTCTGTATCGAGGACGGTTAATAGTGATTTTCGCTATTCCGTTATAGAAGTCGAAAAGAATATCCTGATATTCCTTTATGGTTTTCCATTCTCTTTTTTCCATGATGTAATTATTTTTTCAGATTATGATAATACTTTTTAAGCAGTTCTATGTCCTTTTCTTTCTCTGTAAATACTTCGAGCAGCATAGGACGGTTTGTTACAGACGGTTCAAGGAAACGTGCTGTGGCGCTGTTCAATTCTTCTTCGTTATGAGCCGACAGATATTCCAGTCCACGGTCCTCAGCCCATGCCTTTGCCGATGCAGTGTGTGTGGCTGTTACAAATCGGCGGGCATTCTCGTGTAGTTCCAGTCCTGGTAGTGCGTGGAAAATCTCTCCACCGCTGTTGTTTAGAAGGAGTATGCGTATGTTTGAACCGTAGTTATTGTTCCAGAGGGCATTCATATCGTAGAAGAAACTCAGGTCGCCAATGATGATGAAGTTCAGTTTGTCCGATGCTGTGGCATAGCCTATGGCTGTTGACAGTGAGCCTTCTATACCGTTCGTTCCTCTGTTTGAGAGAATCTCTACATCCTGAGGAACATCGAAAAGTTGTGCGTATCTCACTGCCGAGCTGTTGGCAAGATGCAGTGAACATGGTGCAGGTAGTCCGGTTATAACCTTTCCTATGGCACTCATTTCTGAATATTCAAATTCTGTCTGTGGTATGGCTTTCGACAGGGCTTCCCACTGGCGCGGATATTCCGGAGTACGGTTTTCCATGCGCGATGAAATCTTTTCGAGGAACTCAAACGGGTCCATTTCGATTATTGTAGTCAGAGAACCGTATAGGTCCATCACTTCACCGTCGGCCGATACATGCCAGTGCTCTACAGGCGGATGGCGACGAAGGAATTTCTTCAGACGCTTTGATATGATATGTCCTCCGTATGTGATGAGCAGTTCCGGACGCATCTTCTTCTGTGCTTCGAAGTCCATCGAGCAGAGAAGCGGTTCTATGTTCTTGATTGGCAGTCCCGGTATAGTGCGGTTGCTTATATTCTCGGAGAACCATGCGAAGTGCTTGTATAGCAGTTTGGTATATTTTTTGTCGAACAGATAAATCAGGTTCATCTGTCCAACTACCATCATTCTACGCTGATATTTGTTCAGACGTTCGATAAGCGGTTCGTAGTCCTTGTCATAAACGCTAAGTCCCTGATAGCGGGTGATAACTCTTGCATTTGGCAGTTCGTTCACCGGAAGCAGGAAGAAAGGGTCGCTTACAGGTACATTGATGTGAACAGGACCTTTTCCGTGATGGTTAAGTTCAAGAAGAGCCTCGTTTATCAGGCGGTTGCAATACCATTCGTCCTCGTCGGTATTTACTTCCGGCAGATTGACTGATTTCTTTACCAGACTTCCGAATACTCCCGGTTGAGGCAGTGTCTGACCGTCCATCTGTCCTATCCATGCTCCGGGGCGGTCGGCAGATATTACTACCAGCGGAACTTGCTGATAGAAAGCTTCTGCCACTGCCGGATGAATGTTCAGCAGGGCTGTACCCGAAGTACAACAGATAGCTGCCGGGCTTCCTCCGTGGAGGGCAAGTCCGAGTGCAAAGAATCCTGCACTGCGTTCATCGGTTACTGGATAGCAAGTGAACTCTGATATATTGGCAAGTGTCTGCACAATAGGTATGTTGCGGCTACCGGGGCAAAGTACTATCTTCCTTATCCCATGTGCTTTAAGCAGGGCAGCCAGTTGTAGTATGCTTTTTTTGTCGGTGTACACTTTGGTAATTAATAATTAAGAATTAAAAATTAAGAATTTTCCAAACATTTACGCATGGTCTTCATCTTATGCTGTGTCTCTTCCCATTCCGAGTTGGCATCTGATGAAGGAAGGATTCCTCCTCCGGCGTATAAAGTTGCGTAATTGCCGTTTACGTTCAGACAGCGAAGATTTACATAAAGCGTGGTATGTCCGTCCGGGTCTAGCCATCCTATAATTCCGGAATAGTATTTCCTGTCGTAACCTTCGTTTTCGATTATGAAATCGTATGCCTTATCTTTGGGAAGTCCGCAAACGGCGGGAGTTGGATGCAGGGCATCAAGCAGATTGCCAAGTTCGGAAGTCTTTTTCAGTCCGAACTGGAAGTCTGTTCTCAGGTGTACCAGTTGTCCGGCACGTGCCGTATATGGTCCTTTGACGGAAATCTTGCTGCTGAATTTCTTTATGACCTTGTTTATGTATTCGCTTACGAAAGCCTGTTCGTCTTGTTCTTTCTTGTGCCATTCGGTAGGCATAACTTCGCCCTGCATTGGCATTGTGCCTGCCAATGCCACGGTATTCCATGTGCTACCTTCACCGCTTAGGATTATTTCAGGGGTGCTGCCTATCCATGTTCCGCTTACAGGTGTGTGCGACAGCGAAATCATCATGCGTGGGTAACTGTTGCATGCTGTGATGAAAGCTTCCAAAGGTGAAAAATCGTCTTTTAGCACGTGTTCTGCGTTTCGGGAAAGTACAAGTTTGCTGAATGTCTTGCTTTTCAGTGGACTTATAAATCTGGAGAAAGTTTCGATATATGATTTTTTCAGATCAGATTCAGTTTGTGGTGTTACCGATGATGGTGAATAACCGGAAAGCTGTTCATCGATGACCACACTTGATATTTTTTCTTCTATTTCTTCCCAGCCGGAAGCTGTAATGTCCGGTCTGATTATTACTCCCGGATGCTCATCTGTAAAATGGAATGGTGATACGACGAATCCCTTTTGTCCATTGAGCTCCTTCAAGTTTGTAAATATGTGGTTTTCTCCTCCGTCCTGCATTACTAAAATTGGTATATCAGTCCACGGAAGGCGATAAATGGCGAACGACCTGTCGCTGCAAGTCATTCTGTCAATAAGTTTATGTATTTGTGAATCAGGTTTGTTCATATCCGTTTTTTCACTATTTGATTAACTATTCTTGCTGTGGAGACCAGTTTCCCTTCTGGGGTTGTTATGTCTATGTTCCATATGTGTGTTGTCCTTCCGCGGTGTATCAATGTGCCGGTGGCTTTAACATATGCTCCTTTTTCCACTTTAACCATTCCTACATGGTTTGCGCTTACCTGAATGCCGCACGGCATTTCATTGGGTGAGCATAGCGGCACAGAACCGTGGCCTGCCATTATTTCCGCCAGAGCAAGTGAGGCTCCTCCGTTCAGTATGCCGAAAGGTTGGCATGTGCGGTGGTCAACAGGCATAATGGCTGTAACTTTCCCTTCTTCCATACTGGTAAACTCTATACCAAGATGTTCTCCCATAGAACCTTTCAGATTGGGAATAGCATTGGCCATGTTTTCGCTGTCTTGCATATTCTTTCAGTTTTTATCCGAATGCAAAGTTAATAAAAAAAGTGGTTTTCAATGTATAATATGAAAACCAACTTTTATATTATTCGTAAGGCAGTCAAAAAATGCTTACAAAGTACGATTCTGTATGATTGCTATTTTTTATAATCTTCAAAATAGTAAGATTTGTTTTCCTGATTTTTCATAAGGTTTACCTTCCCATATATGTTGTCTTTGCCGAGTACGGTAAAATTTCGTATATGGCATGCACTTCCTTTTCCTTTTTTCATTTTTACTTTTAATGTATGATTACCTTCGGATAGATTATCTGCCAAGATATACAGCCATGGAATATAAAGCTGTTTACTCCATTGGGTATATGTGTTTATCTCTTTGTATTTTTCCCTATCTATGCTGTAAGAAATTATGCCTGCATCAGGACCGCAAACGCCGAAATATCCTATCGTACGTCCTGTGAAATTCAATTCGAATGAACATCCTTCATTAAGTCCTACAAGCATTGGTACATTGCAGAATCCTTTTCTCGTTTTACCCTGTGGATTTTCCGGTTGCCAGTTTTCAACAATCTTGAAACCTTTCAGCTTTTTGGCTGATTTAATATCTAAGAATTGACCTGGAAAATATGAATTCTTGTCAATAGGGTTTTGTGGTAATACATATATTGAAGGTTTGTATTCATTTATCGGTAGTGTACTGTTGTCAAAAACTCTGTTGATACTTGCTGTATAAAATTTATGTCCGAACCACGATGGATGAGTGCCTCCGAATGTTTTCCAATTGAAATCTCCGGAATCCATGCGTTCGCTTATTTCCTGGGCAAGATTTACTGATGTAACAGAATAATAATTAGCCACTCTTTCGTGATTCATTATTACATCAGGAATTATTCCTTTATTGAAATAACCGATAAAACCGTCGCAGGTGAAATGTAGCATTACAATATCCATATATGGATTGGCCATACGTGCATGACGTATTATGCCTTCCATTCCACGTAATTGCTGTACATGGTCAGGAGTATTGGTAAAGTCGTTTACTGCGGCTTCTACAAACATTAGGTCTGGAGTTCCTTTTTCAAATACATCCTGTGTCATTCTGAAAGAGTGTAGAACAGAACCGGTTGAGCCTATACCTGCATCAATGAATGTGAATTCTGTATGGGGGAAACGTTGATGTAGGTCTTCTTGAACTTGTTGTCTCCAACCCCTCATTTCTGTAATTGAACCACC
Source organism: Candidatus Phocaeicola faecipullorum (assembly GCA_018884025.1). Taxonomy (GTDB): domain Bacteria; phylum Bacteroidota; class Bacteroidia; order Bacteroidales; family Bacteroidaceae; genus Phocaeicola; species Phocaeicola faecipullorum. Next base: position 20,436 of record JAHLFB010000061.1, on the reverse strand, counting down.
TAAAAATGCTACACATCCTTTTTTCTCTTTTATGAATTTATGGAATGAGTTTGTAAGATTGTGTCTGAAATTGATATGTTGTTTGTCAGTATATCCCTTTTGATATCTGACTATGAAATCTATTATAGCTTCAGGATTTTCTAAACTGTGGGGATGATGATCTATTCCCGGTTTTATTATGGTTTCTACAATACCTCCCTTCTGTTGGTAGTTCTCAGCTACCTTCTTAAAGTTATCTTTGTATGGGACTGTTTTGTCACTGTTACCACAAACTCCTATTATAGGAATTTTAGCTTCTATCAGTTTGTCTATTAATTGGAGTGCATTACCGCGGAAATTGGTTGTTACGTCTTCGTCTTTTACATCCCATTCTTTTAGAAAATCATTCCATAAATTTGTCCTTTTTCTTCCAGGCCAGCTTGTAATGTCACAAACAGGGGCATCAACATATATACATGCTACTTTGTCAGGATTGGCGGCTGCCCAGTTGAAGGTGAAATATCCTCCACGGCTGAACCCTTCGAGTGTTACTTTATCCGACAGCTGGAAATGTTCGCACATGGCATTATAAAATTCAGTCCCTAATTTCACAGCCCGCGGACTGCTGTAAAGGTGTGTAACGTCGTAATATGCTATATGGTATCCTTTTTCAAGAAGAGCTTCATCAACCCATGAAAAAGCTCCGAAAAAAGCAGGACGCCATATCCAAGGTTTTCCTTCAGCGGCTTTGTGTGGTAAGACTATTGTGGTTTGACGGTCGTTGAACTTAAAATCATACCTTGTATGACCTTTCCAATCTGAACGGACAACGTCCAACTCTGATGCAATGGCAATTGATGTGCCCCAAAATAGAAATAAAAGGAACAATTTGATTTTAAAGATGTTCTTCATGGCTAAAAATTTATATTAAAGAGTTTTCTGTAAAACACAAAAGTAATAAAAATATGATAGACAAATATGTTTTTATCATATGTTAATTTTTAGGAGAAGTCTTTCGCCTAACTTTGCGCCCTGAAAAAATTAAAGTATGAAGGATAGTATAGATTTTGGAAAGATGGACGTATCGAATTTGTTCGTAAAACTTCTGATACCTACGGTGATGGGAATGGTGTTCTCAGCCATATTTATCATAACCGACGGAATTTTTGTGGGAAAGGGTATAGGCAGTGACGCACTGGCGGCGGTGAATATTACAGCTCCGTTGTTTTTGATAAATACCGGTGTGGCTCTGATGTTTGGTATAGGTGCTTCTGTGGTTGCGTCTATACATTTGTCGCACGGTAAGATTAAGGTGGCACGTATAAACGTGACGCAGGCTGTGGTGGTATCATCGCTGCTGCTCATACTATATGCACTGCTGATAATGCTGAATTTGGAAAAGGTGGCATTGCTTCTTGGCAGTTCGCAACGGCTTTTGCCTTTGGCTGTGGAGTATATGAACTGGTTTATTCCGTTCCTGGTGTTCAGTGCGATGCTCAGTTCCGGAATGTTCTTTGTCCGTCTGGACGGCTCGCCCAACTATGCCATGTTCTGTAATATCATACCGGCTGTTATCAACATAGTGCTCGACTATGTATTTATTTTTGTATTTGATTGGGGAATGTTCGGAGCAGCACTTGCAACGAGCCTTGGATATATAGTGGGTGCAGCTATGATACTGGTTTATCTTATCGACAGAAAGCATGTGATACATATGGTCAGGGTGAAACTCAGCCGTAAGAGTATGATGCTTACTGCCAGAAACGTCGGGTATATGTGTCGTTTGGGCTTATCTACATTCCTGTGTGAGGGTGCGATTGCTACCATGATGTTTGTTGGCAACTATGTATTTATACATTATACCGGCGAGGATGGAGTGGCTGCATACAGTATAGCATGTTATTTTTTCCCGATAATCTTTATGGTATATAATGCCATAGCACAGTCGGCGCAGCCTATTCTGAGTTATAATTTCGGTCAGGGAAACAACGTCAGGGTAAATCACGCTTTCAGACTGGCTCTTTTCTCTGCCATAGGTTTTGGTGCCGTAGTTATTATTCTGACAGAGGTATTTTCTCCGCAGATTGTGTCAATGTTCATAGATTCTACATGCCCTGCATATTATATTGCAGTTGGCGGTCTTCCACTGTTTGCTTCAGGATTTATATTTTTCGGAATAAATATGGTTTCCATTGGATACTTTCAAAGCGTGGAGCGTGACCGTCCTGCCATGGCTGTGACATTACTTCGAGGATATATTCTTATTTTGGCATGTTTTGGGATTATGCCTTCATTGTTCGGAGTTTCGGGAATATGGCTTTCTGTTCCGGCTGCGGAGTTTGTCACTTTTCTGTTTGTCATTACCATTTATTGCAGAAGAAAGAGATAGTCTTGAAAGTAATGCTTATTTTTGCATCAGTGAATTTAATTAGTGATATTTCATGAGGCAGTTTGTTGATGCATTTTGCAAGAGATACAGTGCTACAGAGAAGGAGTGCATGAAACTCATTGATAATATGGAGGAGGTTTCTTTCAGCAAAGGGGATTACCTTGTGCGTGCAGGAGAGACAAACAGTTCATATTATCTTATAAAAGATGGAATATGGCGTGGGTATATACTTCGTGATGGTGAGGAACTTTCCGTGTGGTTTGCTATAACTGGCGAGACGGTTTTCTCCAGTTGGGGATATATGGCCGGTCGTCAGTCGCCTATCTATATTGAGGCTATGACGGACAGTACTCTGTATGTTATAAGCAAACCGAAGATGGAAGATTTTCTTAATTCTTCTATAGAAAGTGCCAATCTGGGAAGAAAACTTGTGGAGCAGGATTTTCTTGTTGCTGAGGAACGTATAGTAGCTACCGGTTCTATTCCTCAAGCTAAGGAAAGATATCTTGACTTGCTGAAACGTGACCCTCTGCTGTTGAAACATGTGCCATTGAAATATATAGCTTCGTACCTTTTTATAACTCCGCAGTCGTTGAGCAGGATAAGGGCTGAGCTGGCGAAAGAAAAGTAAAATATAATTATGATTTCATTTCGCTGACACGGTTTATGAACTCATCGGCATACACACGGCCGATAGGAATCTCTACAGCTCGGTGGTATAGTGTCAGTTGGCGACGTGTATAATTGGCTACTTTGTGTAACGGGACTATATATGATTTGTGTACACGCATGAATCTGTCTTCAGGCAACATCTCCATAATAGATTTCATGCTTGTTTGCGAAAGCACAGGCTTGTCATCATCCGTAAGGTAAATCTTGATATAATTGTCCATAGCTTCGATATACTCTATCGAGGCTATTTTTATTTTCACGTTTTTATATTCCACTTTCAGCGTTATCTCTTCTTCTTCCGTAAGTACTGGCGCGGCAGAAAGGCTTTCCAGTTTCTTCATTCTGCGCACTCTATCTATAGCTTTTTCAAAACGTGAGTATGAAAACGGCTTGTGCAGGTAGTCTATGGCGTTCAGTTCAAATCCATCAACGGCATATTCGGCATAGGCTGTAGTGAATATCAGATATATTCCGGCCGGAAGTTCACGGGCAATGTCAATACCGTTTATTCCTCCCATTTCGATGTCGAGAAATACTATATCCGGTTTGGTGGATTTTACTTTTTCCAGTCCTGTTATCGGGTCTGTATATGATGTTACCTCCAGGTCACCGCAGCGCTTGCAGAACTGTTCTATAATGCTTAGTGCTACGGGTTCGTCGTCTATTGCTATACATTTCATGTCTATTTCAGTTTTAAAATCAGGTTGACGGTGAAAATGCCGTTGGTGTTGCTTATTTCAAGGTTGTGTTTCCCCGGATATAAGAGTTCAAGTCTTTTCTTGCAGTTTGATATACCTATGCCCGGTTCCTTGTTCTCCGGTTTAGGATTGACAGTATGGTTTTCTGTAAAGAGTGTCAGAGTATCGTTGTTTACTTTCAGACTTATTATAATGTCGCTTTCAATGTGCGATGATGCTCCGTACTTTAAAGCATTCTCAATGAATGTTATCAGTATCATCGGGGCTATCTTGGCGTTTTTTGCCGATTCATCAGCTGAGTAGGAATAATAGATGTGAGTTCTGTTCTCGTCAATGCGGTTTTTCTGCAGCTCGATGTATTGCTCTATATATCCGGCTTCTTCATCAATGCTTACAGTGTCTTTGGTGGCTTTTGTGTACATATATTTCATCAGTTCAATAAACTGTATGAATGCTGTTTCAGCTTTGGAACTCTGGGTAATCATGAGGCCGTAGAGGGTGTTCAGTGTATTGAAAAGGAAATGCGGATTTATCTGTGCCTTATATAGTGCCAGTTCGGCTTTTTTCTTTTCAAATTCGCTGGCTTGCCTTGCCATTATCTGGCGATATAATTCTGTAAGTAGTCCTACGGCTATGCTGAAGCATACAGTTACTAGGTACATGAACCAGGTGGCCTGTTGATGCTGCTTTATTTTGCTTACATTCATGGCTTTTCTCATAAACCTGTCCATTCTTGGTCTGTGGTCACGGAAAGGAAAATCCATTTGATATTGGGTTATCAGCCACGTAATGAAAATTGTACCCAGAAGTACGACAATTGCTATAAACAGGTGCTTTCTGTCTTTCAGTGCCATAGGAACACTGATTTGTTTTATGCAGAAGTAAACGGCATAAAGCCATACGATGAGCGTAATGACAAATAGTGGATTGCTTTCAAGCCATTTTTCTACCGGCAACATCATCATCATTGCAGGTAATAGAATAATGCAGAAAAACAGGTCTATGCCTATAGGTAAATACTTGTTGTTCATATATTTCAGAGTTATGATGCAAATGTAAAATAAATATACCGAAAAAGCGAATAAATGAAATGTTAAAAAAATGCTGCTTGTCGTTCACCACTTGATGTGTGTCGTTCGCCACCGCATTGTAAAGAGAGCGTTTTTTATGTTTATAGTTTGAGTAGTTTTGTATCAGAAACGTAAATTTTAACATTATATGAAATTCAGGCTATTTTCTTTTGTCATACTATTGTTGTTGCCACTGATGTTATTGGCGAAGGGTAGGGTTACAGTCAGTGGAACAGTAACAGACAGGAATACCGGTGAGCCGTTGCCTTCGGCTACAGTTAGTATCGCTCCATCATCGGATATGGATGCGAAGAAATATACATCAACCGACTTGGATGGGAAGTTTGTCTTTAAATCCGTATCGTATGACAGTTATGTACTGGAAGTTACATATGTTGGGTATAAGACTGATGATAAAAGATTAAAGGTTACTGAAAAAAGAGACAATTATGTAGTTACTTTCAAACTAGAGGAAAATGCCCTGATGCTGGGAGAAGTGTCAGTACAGGGACGTGCTACTCGTGCGGAACAGAAAGGTGACAGTCTGTTTTATAATGCTGAGGCTTTTAAGGTAATGCAGGGAAGTTCGGCAGAAGACTTATTGTCAAAAATGCCCGGTATTGTTGTTGAAGGAGGAACAATACAGGCGCAAGGGGAAGATGTAAAGAAAATTCTGGTTGACGGTAAGGAGTTTTTCGAGGGTGACGTAAATCTGGCAATCAAGAATTTACCTTCCGATGTCATAGCAAGTATTGAGGTGTTTGACAAAAAGAGCGAGCAGGCTGAATTTACCGGCTTCGATGATGGTGAGGAAGTAAAGACTATAAACATCATAACGAAGGGTGGGTATCGCCAGGGAACATTTGGTGAGGTTTCAGCAGGATATGGAACGGAAGACAGATATAAGGTGAACGGTAATATAAACTTCTTCAATGGAGACCGAAGGATTTCTGTATTGGGTATGTCGAACAATGTCAATCAGCAGAATTTTTCACAAGAAGATCTTGCTGGAGTTATGTCATCGTCTGCCAGAGGTGGTGGTCGTGGAAGGCGTGGCGGTGGCGGAGGAGGCGGTCGCGGTTCCGGTGGAGGAGGCAATACATCTGATTTTATGGTAGGAAGCATGGGAGGCGTAACTTCTACTAATGGTGTAGGCCTTAACTATGTTGACAAATGGGGTGAAAAGGTTAACATTACAGGCAGTTACTTTTTTAATCAGTCTGAAAATCTTACACAGCAGCAGACCGAACGCGAATATTTCGAGTCAGTTCTTCCGGGTATGACATATGATGAGTATCAGGAGAAAACCATGAAGAACTGGAACCACCGTTTTAACATGGAACTTGATTATAAAATCTCTGACAGAACTTCTCTTCAGTTCTGACCGACACTGAGTTTTCAGAATAATGATAACATATCAGTGATGGACGGACAGAATATGATTAGTGGACAGACTGACGCCGAAACACATACTAACTCCAATAGCAATACCGATGCATATAATCTTGGTGCAGATATCATTCTTCGTCATCGTTTCCCTACGGAAGGCAGAACACTGTCACTCATGATGAACGGTAAGATGAGCAATACGGATGGAGGTACTTATACGGACTATCTCAATACATTGAATATGCTGTCCGGTACATCTCAGACAGAGGAGTACAGCCAGTATAAGAACACAATGAACAAACAGTACAGTTTCCGTTCTAACCTCAGTTATACGGAAAAACTGACAGACCATATGCAGTTGCAGTTAGGTTATAAATTCTCATATTCCGATTCGGATTCAGACAGAAAAACCTATATGAAATCGTCTGTGACAGACCTATATGACCAGTTGGACGAGAATCTTTCAAATGTATATCAGACCGGATATACCACTCATGCGGGTAATGTGGGACTCAGATATCATGCCGGAAAGTTGAATGCCATGATAGGTGCAGACGTACAGTGGTCGGAATTGTCGGGCGACCTTGTATATCCTAATCCGGACAGAATGAACAACACCTATTTCTCATTCCTGCCTTCGTTCAATTTGAGATACTCGCTGGACAGAACTAACTCATTCATGTTGCGATACAGAAGCAGCTCGTCTTCTCCATCGGTTACGGAACTTCAGAATGTGGTAGACAACTCGAATTCTCTTTTCCTTTCTACCGGTAATCCGGACCTTGACCAGCAGATTTCGCATACAGCGAATTTACGATATATCCGTACCACTAAATCAGGACAGACATTCATAGCAATGGTTGGGGGTACGGCGAAATTGGGTTACGTGGCTGACAGTACATTTATAGCAAAAGAGGATATACAGATATCTGATAATGTGACTCTTAACAAAGGCTCGCAGTTTACCAAACCGGTAAATATGGATGGATATTACAGTCTCCAGTCAATGCTTACCTACGGTTTCCCGTTCGACCTTATACGCAGTAATATCAATTTCAGTGTATCGGCTAATTACTCTAATGTACCTACTATCTTCAATGGAGAGAAAAGCAAGACAAATGAACTGAACATTATTCCGAAAGTGATTATTGGTAGTAATATAAGTCAGAATCTGGACTTCACTGCTTCCTATTCTGCTGGAATAAACAAGATATACAGTTCACAAAACACAGCAGACGGCACTGGAGATTATATCACTCATAATGCGGCAGCAAAGTTAGGTTGTACATTCTTCTGGGGGCTTACATTTCGCAGTACGTTCAATTATGTAGGATATACGGGGCTTGATACTGGTAATGAGGATTATTTTCTGTGGAATGTTTCGCTGGGAAAGAAATTCTTGAAGAATAATGCAGCTGAAATAAAGGTAGAGGCTTTCGATATACTGAAACAGAATCAGGCATTTACTCATAGTACAGGAAGTAATTATTACGACTATATCAACAGTAATGTACTCAAACCTTATGCCATGATAAGTTTTGTTTACACAATACGGTAAACTGTTTTGCAAAACCTTTTAAAGAGCTTTTAAATGATATTCAAACGGCATTTGAATGCTGTTTGAAAAAACAATAATTAACTTATAAAAAATAATCAAGACATGAAAAAGATTTTATTTTTAGCATTTGTAGCAATGCTTTGTTCACAAACAATTGATGCACAGCGTAAGGATGGAAACAAAAGAACTCCGGAGCAGATGGTTGAAAGACTTGACAAGAAACTCAATCTGACTGATGAGCAGGAGAAACAAATAAAAGATTTATATACTGATTTTTTTAATCAGAAAGTGACAAAGGAAGAAAGAAAAGCCAAAAAAGAAGAGCTTGATTCTAAAATAATCTCTTTACTGACTGATGAGCAAAAGGCTGAATTTGAGAAAATGAAATCTGATATGCAAAAGAAGTCAAGAAAATGAATTAGGCTTGAAGAGCTTGTTATATAAAAAAGGATGGTACATCAAGAGAACTTGAAAGTGCCATCCTTTTTTGTTGATTTAAATATTTATTTTAGCATATTTTACGTGAACCGTCGCCAATTACGACATCGTAAACTTTAGGACTGCGTCCGAATTTTTCTTTGAAGCGTTCTTTGGCTGTTGTAATGAATGTTTCGTACAATTCATTCTTAACAAGGTTGATTGTGCATCCGCCAAATCCACCACCCATAACGCGTGAGCCAGTCACTCCGCAATCGAAGGCAATGTCATTCAGGAAGTCAAGCTCTTCGCAGCTCACTTCGTACAGTTTGCTCATTCCCTGATGTGTTTCGTACATCTTCTGTCCTACAGTTTCGTAATCGCCTTTTTCCAAAGCGTCGCAAACGTCAAGCACTCTTTGGATTTCTTCTATTACGTATTCTGCACGCATGTAGTCTTCTTCTGAAACTTCTCCCTTAACAGCGTTAAGCATATCCATAGTACAGTCGCGCAGGTATTCTACGTTTGGATGAGTCTTCTTTATTGCAGCAACTACATTTTCGCAACTCTGGCGACGCTTGTTGTATGCAGAAGATGCAAGTTCATGCTTAACTACAGAGTCAATAAGAACAAGTCTGTAACCTTCAGGTTTGAATGGGAAATATTGATATTCCAAAGAACGGCAATCCAGACGGATAAGGCTGCCTTCTTTTCCGAATATAGAAGCGAACTGGTCCATAATACCGCAGTTTACTCCGCAGTAATTGTGTTCAGTTGCCTGACCTACTTTTGCCAATTCAAATTTGTCAATCTTGTTTTCTCCGAACAAGTCGTTCAAGGCATAAGCATATGTAGATTCCAAAGCCGCTGATGAAGACATTCCGGCACCGAGAGGAACATCGCCTGCAAAAGCTGTGTTGAAACCTTTTACGTCAACACCTCTCTTTATCATTTCGCGACATACTCCGAAGATATATCTGGCCCAGCTTGCAGATGGAGCATCTTCTTCGTTCAATCCAAATTCTACATAGTCCTTTAGGTCTATTGAGTAAGCGCAAACTTTGTTTGTTCCGTTAGGTTTGATTTCTGCCATCATTCCTTTGTCAACTGCACCAGGGAATACAAATCCACCATTGTAGTCTGTGTGTTCACCTATAAGGTTGATACGTCCCGGTGAAGCATATATTGAGCCGGTAGTACCGTCAAAATGCTTGATGAAGCGGCTTCTTACAAATTCTATGTCCATGATTATAAATTATTAAAAGGTTAATATAATGAAAATCATGATAGCATATTTTATTTATACTATCATGATTTCGTGTTAATTATTCTACTGGTATGTCTTTGTTTACATTCTTGCTGCCTATTAAGCCATAGAACAACAGGTAAGCCAACATTGCAACTATCAACCAATAACTTGCCATGTAGCCAACTTCATCTGAGATGAACTGCTGAACTAGCGGTAAGATACCACCACCAACTACCATCATCATGAAAATACCTGATGCCTGTGCTGTATATTTGCCTAGTCCTTCAACTGCAAGGTTGAATATTGCTCCCCACATGATTGATGTGCAAAGACCGCACAAAACCAAAAGCAAAGCACTAACTGGAACTTTGGGAGTTGCCAGAGAACCCATTACATATGAAGGTTTGATGTTTGCAGCTTCAAGTTTTTCTGAATATGGCGCGAGAGCTTCTTCTGACGGGTTAGCTATGAATGCTGCTACCGCATCTTCAGTAAGACCTGCGTTAACGAGTGTCTCTGTTGTTTTTGCTACAGGGTCATAAACGAATGTAGGAACGTTTATACCTACAGATTTTGGTATTGAAATTGCCAAAACAGTGAATATTATAGCAGTAGCAGAAACTGTGATTAACTGTGCGCGTGTTGATACCTTACCGCTGATGATACTACTTGTAAGACGTCCAACAAGCATTAGAAGCCAGTAAATTGCTGCTATCGCTCCACCTATGGCAGCTCCGTTTGTGAGGATACCGGCACCCTTTTCTGAAGCATCTGCCAGATAGAAAAGCAATGTTCCAGGGATACCTATTTCAATACCTACGTATATAAAGATACCGATAACACCAAGTACGGTATGTCTGAAACTCCATGGGCTGTGTGAGAATTTTTCGGCTTTTTCGTTTGATTTCCTCATGTGAGGTTCCGGTATGGAAACGAAAGAGATTACGATGAAAGTGAAAGCGAATACACCCATTGCGATGAAAAGCAAAGGAGAGACATCGGACATTGCAGTCTTTTCTGTTACAGTTCCGATAAGCACTCCTACGAATAACGGAGTCAATGTACCTGACAATGAGTTAAGCGCGCCACCTGTCTGGATAAGCTGGTTTCCTTTGTTTCCGCCACCTCCAAGAAGGTTAAGCATAGGGTTTACCACTGTGTTAAGCATACATACACAGAAACCGCAGATGAATGCTCCCAACAGATAGATGATAAAGTTGAGTTTGATTACGTATTCACCGGCATTGAACACACTGATGTCCGCTCCGAAAATACTTGATGAATATTGGATGAGCAATCCGATAAATCCTATTGCAATGGCTGTCAAAGCTGTTTTCTTGTATCCTATTTTTACCAGCATATTACCGGCCGGGATACCCATGAACAAGTATGCCAGGAAGTTCATCATGTTACCCATCATGCCTAATGTGTTTGCCCCGGCATATTGGTTTTTCCAGATTGTTCCGAAAGGGGCTGCGAGGTTGGTAACGAAAGAAATCATCGCAAACAAAAAGAACATTGTGATAATTGCGATGAGGTTACCGTTTTGTTTTTGTTGGTTCATAATTTTGTTTAAGAGATAAAATGATTAATTATTAGGTTTATTTATTTTTCTATTCCGAATTTATAGACTGTCACCTGATGGTATGTTTCGCCCGGTGAAAGCACTGCCGACGGGAAGTGTCCCTTGTTAGGTGTGTCAGGGAAACGCTGTGCCTCAAAGCATATCGCGCTGCGTGCCGGGAATGTAGCTCCATGATAGCCGGCAAATCCGCTGTGCCAGTTAGCTGTATAAAGCTGTACTCCAGGTTCTGTGGTATATACTTCAATGCTTCTGCCGCTGTTTGGCTCGACGCATTTAGCGGCAAATGTCAAGGCTCCCTGTTCTTCTTTGTTGATGACATAACAATGGTCATATCCTGCTCCGTATATAAGCTGCTGGAATTTGTCATTGATTCGGCTGCCTACTGTCTGCGGTGTTCTGAAGTCCATAGGAGTACCTTCTACCTTGCTTATTTCGCCTGTAGGTATTGAAACTTCGTCAATAGGAGTATAGAAATCGGCATTTATGGTTAGGATGTTGTTTTCAACAGATGGAGTAGGTGTCTTTACTCCCGACAGACTGAAGAAAGCATGGTGTGTAAGGTTTACCAGAGTCTTTTTGTCTGTTGTTGCCGTATATGTAATAATGAGTTCGTTGTTGTCTGAGAGTGTGTATATCACAGTTATGTCAAGATTGCCTGGGAAACCTTCTTCACCGTCTTTTGACAGGTAGTGCAGAGTCACGCTTTGTTTGCTGGTTTGTTCGGCATCCCATACTCTGGCGTGGAAGCCTGTAGGTCCTCCGTGAAGTGAGTTAGGACCGTTGTTTATGGTAAGATTGTATTCTTTTCCGTCTAATTTGAATTTGCCTTTCGCTATTCTGTTTCCGTATCTTCCTATTAAGGTGCTGAGGAACGGTTCCGGGCTGTTTATTACATTATCTATGCAGTCGTGTCCCTGAATTACGTTTTCTATTTTTCCGTTTTTGTCAGGAACCATAATCGTAAGAATGGCACCGCCATAGTTGGTTACTGCAATTTCCGCACCATTGTCGTTTGAAATGATAAATAAATCCGTTTCTTTTCCGTTGATGCTTTTTTGAAAGTCTTGTCTTTTCAGACCGCTTAAATTGTTTTCATGGTAAAATGTGTTGTCCATATATTAAAAAATCTTTTTATTTACACATCGTTTAATTTATTGTGCAAATAAAAAGATTTTATTTAAATTCCCCAAACATTTTAAGTGAAAAAGAAACCGTATTTATCTTTTATAAACGTTAAGGCTGGAGTTATTGGTTGTTTTTGTACAATACAATAAGGTCGGCTACTATAAATGTGCTTCCTCCAACGAATATCAAATCATTTTCTCCGGCTTGTTCTTTTGCTGCCGCAAGAGCGTCTTTCACGCTTGCATATGCGTTTCCTTTCAGTCCGTGATCTATACCGATAGCTCTGATTTCTTCAGCCGGTAGGGCTCTCTTTACGGAGGCTTGCGTAAAGTAATATGTGGCATTCTTGGGCAATAGTGAAATTACTCCGTTAATGTCCTTGTCGTTCACCATACCTATTACTATATGCAGTTTTTCATAATTCATTGCCATAAGTTGTTTGGATATGTATTCCATACCGCCTATGTTGTGTCCGGTGTCGCAGATTATGGTTGGGTTTTCTTCCAGTTTTTGCCATCTTCCCATTAATCCGGTACTCTCGCATACGTTTCCGAAGCCGTTTCTTATATCTTTTTCAGTTATGTTGTATCCTTTTTCTTTCAGTTTGTTTACAGCGTTGAGTATTGTATTGGTATTTTTTATCTGATATGTGCCTCCAAGTTCTCCGTTGAGGTCTTTTATTTCTGACGACTGGTATATGTAGTGACCGTGTTCGTCATGTATGGCGTTGCTTATCAGTGGATTGTCCTGTGCAAATATTATTTCAGCATTTTCGCTTTTGGCTTTGTCGGTAAATACTTCTTTTGTCTCAGCCGTATATTCACCTATGACAACCGGAGTGTTTTCTTTTATTATTCCGGCCTTTTCTTTTGCTATTTCCGTCAGCGTATGCCCCAGAAACTGCGTGTGGTCAAGGCTTATGTTAGTGATTATGGTTAAATCTGGACTGATAATGTTTGTGCAGTCCAGACGTCCCCCAAGTCCGACTTCTATTACCGCCACGTCAACTTCTTTTTCTGCGAAATACAGGAAGGCCATGGCTGTGGTAAGTTCAAAGAACGAAGGATGCAGCGGCTCGAAAAAGTGCTTGTGCTTATTTACAAAGTCTATTACAAAGTTTTCTTCTATAGGTCTGCCGTTTACTTTTATACGTTCGCTGAAGTCTATCAGATGTGGGGAGGTATATAATCCGGTTTTATATCCGGCGGATTGGAGTATTGCCGCTATGGTATGCGAGCATGAGCCTTTTCCGTTGGTGCCGGCTATGTGTATTATTTTGAATTTCCTGTGTGGATGATTGAAATATTCGTCCAGTTTTAATGTGTTTTCCAATCCTTCTTTGTATGCAGCCTTTCCCACGTTCTGGAACATGGGGGCACACTTGAACAGATAATCTATAGTGTCTTTATATCCCATTTTTATGTTAGTTTTTTTGCAGTGCAAATATCATCATTTTTTTTGTTTTAATATAGATTTGGTTATTCATTTCTGTTTTCTTTGACGAATTTAGCGTTACACGTACGTGTTACACCCGTTACACGTTCGTGTTGCGCTCGTTTCACGTTCGTGTTACACGCGTTACACGTACGTGTGACGCTAACTGAAACGGCTCGTTTTTTTACGTTTGTCCAAATTTTTATTTTAAGTATATGGACAATTCAAAATATCTAATTATAGTTTTTGTTTTCTATTCCGTTTTTTTATTACTTTGTGTCACAATATGAAAAATTATGCATAAAAGTTTTTATTTTATATTATATCTGATAATAGCTCCGATTGTATATTCCGGCTGTGTTTCCAGAACGAATGAACGTCATGATTATGACGGAAACGACTCGTTAATAGGACACCTTGAATCATTGATAGGTACGAATCCAAACCGTGTGGTGAAGGAGGTAGATAGCCTTTATTATGATTCGGATGTATCGTTGTCGTATAAATTACTTTTGATAAAGTCTAAGGCAATGCTGTTTTTGTCGCAATATGATTCTGTTAAAATTCTGCTTGACAGCATACAGAAGTTTTACAGTACACCTATACCTGATAAAGAGATTGATTACGATATGCTCTCCAGAGTTAATAATATGTATGGCAATTTTTACAGCAGGAGAGCTATAATGGACTCAGCCATAGTGCGTTTCAGAAGGGCATATAAGTATTCTTCTGGTTTGGGGCTTTCAAATAATTTGGTTGACATATCTATAAATCTGGCAGATGCCTACTTACGCCGAGGACAGTTTGATATGGGAGCTTATTGGTACAGAAAGTCTTTATTGCTTTCGGACTCCCTGATGATACCTGAGGAAAAGCGTTTTCCGTCATATTATGGGTTGGCGCAGGTGTATATGGAGTTAAGGGATTATCAACAATGTGATTATTTTTATGATTTGGCAGGACGTTTTTATGACAACATGATGCCATTTGAAAAACATATTTATCTGAACAATAGGGGAAACTCATATTATTTCCGTGGTGATTATAAGCAGGCACTTGAATACTTCCGAAAGATAATGCGGCTGACGGCTTCGTATAAAGATATGGATTTTGAACGTTATCTGACTAAAGTTAATCTGGGAGAGGTCTTTTTGCTAATGAATGAAACAGATTCAGCAACATATTATCTTGAAGACTGCTATTCTTTTTTCAAATCCATAAATCATGTTTCGGCTCTGTATTATATTGAGACTCAACTTATAGAATTGGCTCTGAAAAAAGGTGATGTGCATTTGGCTTCCGAAATCATCTCTAAAGCAGTGAAACCGGAGTTTATCGAGCCTAACATGTTGCATATCAGAAATAAGTATCTTCAGCATTATTTTGAGCAGAGTGGAGATTATAAAAATGCATATTATTATCAGAGGAACAATGCGTTCATAGATGACTCCATCAGAAACGAAAGGATAAAGATGCGATCTGCCGAGATTGCCTTAAAGTATAGACAGGACAGTACGCTGATGAAGAAGGAACTGTTTATTAAGGAAAAAGAAAATGAGGTTCTTCAGCTTAACCAGTGGATTTATATTTTGTTTCTTAGCTTGCTGTTCATCGTATCATTGTCCATAATACTTACAATATACAGGAAGCGCCGCAGCGACAAAAAGATTTGGGGAATGCAGGCTGACATTAGTTCGTTGAGGCTTGAGAATGTAAGAAACAGAATTTCACCACATTTTATATTCAACGTACTGAACAGAGAAGTGGCTAGATATACCGACGATGTGGATAAAAATAATCTGGTGGCCTTATCTAAATTGATTCGTAAAAATCTTGAGTTGACGGGAAATCTTTCTATCAGCCTTTGTGATGAACTTGATTTTGTGAAAACATACGTTTCTATACAAATGCAGACTATGGGTGAGGGATTTTCGTATGAGATATCGGTAGATGAAGGGATAGAATGTAAAGAAATACTTATTCCGTCAATGCTGATTCAGATACCGGTGGAGAATGCGTTGAAACACGCCTTAAAGACAAAAGAAGGCAAAAAACGTTTGTGGATAAAGGTATTTAAAGATGATAAAAGAATATACATTACTGTGACAGACAATGGTGGTGGGTTTAAAAAAGTAAGTTCTAACAGAGGGACAGGTACCGGTTTGAAGGTTATAACGCAGAGTATCCAGCTTTTAAACTTGTATAATAAGGAGCCTATAACCATGAAAATATCAAACGTGAAACTTGATGAAGAGGAAACAGGTTGTGAAATAAGCTATTCTATACCTGTAGGGTATTCATATAAAATAATTAAATAAATATGGCCGATTTTTTCAAAGTTGCTATAATAGATGATGAACGTGATTCCGCAAATTCCCTGATTGCACAATTGAAGAGATATCCTAGGTTTCATATTGAGGGAGTAGCCGAAAATGCGACTTCCGGTATAGAAATGCTAAAGAAGGTTATGCCGGATTTGCTTTTCCTTGATGTGGAATTGCCTGAGATGTATGGCATGGAGTTGCTTTCCGAATTGGACAACGAGATTAAAGACAATATGCGTGTGGTATTCTATACCGCCCACGATAAATATATGATAAACGCTCTGAGAAACAGTGCTTTCGATTTTCTTCTTAAACCAATAGACAGAAAAGAATTTGAGATTGTCATTTCCAGGTTTCTTCTTGATAACGAGACAAAGCCGGTTGTTACAGAAAAGATACCGGTAGCAAGCAGTAGTAAGGAGTCTTCGTTTATGGTCATACTGCCGACCGGAGAAATGAGAATGGTAAAAACGGCTGAAGTGGGATTTTTCAGGTATGTTTCAGAACGTAAAATCTGGGAGGCGGCACTTGTGTCAGGCGAGAGTGTTGCGCTGCGAAGGAATGTTTCAGCGGAATTTTTATGCTCTTTCAATAAGAATTTTGTTCAGGTACACCAGTCATATATAGTAAATATGGATTTCCTGGTTATGATACACGATAATTATTGCGTGCTGTATCCGCCATTTGACAATTGTAAAGAGGTCGTTGTTTCAAGAAAATATAAGAAAAATCTTCTTGAACAATTCTGCATTTTCTAATGAAAAATGTAAGTATAATAACCGGTGATTTCTGATATGGTTTTATTGAATAAGTGAGATTATGTATAGGTAAACCACTGATGCCGGTACGGCAAGGAGTGTGCTGTCAAATCTGTCGAGCATACCTCCGTGTCCGGGAAGTATGTTGCCTGAATCTTTTATACCTATACTGCGTTTGATAAGTGATTCTACCAAATCGCCCCATGTCCCGAATACGACTACTGTAACGGCTAATCCAATCCATTCTGCCTTTGAAAGGATAGGGAAGTAGTTGGCAATGATAATTGCACCTATAATGCTTAATATACCTCCACCGAAAGAGCCTTCCCATGATTTTTTAGGTGATATGCGCTCAAAAAGTCTGTGCTTTCCAAACAATACTCCTGTACAGTATGCGCCACTGTCGTTTATCCATGTAAATACGAATATAGACAATGGCAAAATTGGACTGTAAACAGACGATGCATTTGCATCAGTTGTGTAGAATGCCAGAATATTCAGCATTGCAAACGGTAATGCAATGTATATTTGAGACATCATGGCATATGCAATGTTGTTTACCGGTGTATTTTTCTTCAGATATAGTTCGCTTATGCATAAATACATAATGAGGAACAGGTATGGAATGAGTATCTCATTCTTTCCTGGAGATACTCCCAGATAGGCAAATCCGAAGAAAAGAAATACTCCGGCCAGCATTGATATAGGTTTGTTGATTTGAGCAAGTCCGCTCTTGTTCATAATATTCCCGAATTCGTTGACTGTCATTGCGCATATTATAGCGAACAAGATAGTGAATGAGATAGGACCACCTAATATGCATCCTACCAGAATGGCTACGAATATGCTGCCTGTCAGTGCTCTTGTCAGAAATTTATTTTTCATGGAGTGGGAATATTATATTGTTTGTTGTTTTCTTTTAAATGTTTCTTGTTCTGAGAAAAATCTGTTCAGTCGTTCGATTTTTCGTTTTCGTTATTTTTCTCAGATTCGTTATTACTATTTTCTTCTTTATTTTCAATACTTTTCACTTCATTTTCTACTTGGCTTTCTGCCATGATTTCTTCCGAGCGGGAAGCCCATGGACGTTTACCGAATATAGCCTCAACGTCTTCAGCGAAAATAACCTCTTTTTCTATCAGCAGTTCGGCCAATTTGTTATGTCCTTCTTTATGAAGTGTAAGTATCTCTTTGGCACGTGAATATTGTTCGGCTATCAGCTGTTTAACCTCGCTGTCTATAAGTTCGGCAGTATGTTCGCTGTACGGTTTACTGAAACTGTATTCGTCGTTATTATAGTAACACAGGTTTGGAAGTTTCTCGCTCATACCTGCGTACGCAATCATTCCGTATGCTTGTTTTGTCACTCTCTCAAGGTCGTTCATCGCGCCAGTAGATATTTGTTTTATAAACAATTCTTCAGCAGCGCGACCTCCCAAAGTGGCGCACATCTCATCAAGCATTTGTTCCTTGGTAGTGATTTGTCTTTCTTCTGGCAAATACCATGCTGCACCGAGAGCCCTTCCTCGTGGTACTATTGTTACTTTGATAAGCGGATTGGCATATTCTAGGAACCATGAAATAGTGGCGTGTCCAGCTTCGTGTAACGCTATCGCTCTTTTTTCTGCGGCAGTCATTACTTTTGTCTTTTTCTCCAATCCTCCTACTATTCTGTCTATTGCTGCCATGAAATCATCTTTGCTGACAGACGATTTATTATGTCTGGCTGCAATCAAAGCTGCTTCATTACATACATTGGCTATATCGGCGCCGCTAAATCCGGGAGTTTGTCTTGCCAGTAAGTCTATATCCACACTATCATCAAGTTTAAGCGGACGTATATGTACTTTAAATACGTCTTTTCGTTCATTCAGATCCGGTAAATCAACATGGATTTGTCTGTCAAATCGTCCGGCACGCAACAAGGCTTTGTCCAATATGTCGGCACGGTTTGTTGCAGCCAGAATAATCACTCCACTATTTGTTCCGAAGCCGTCCATTTCTGTAAGGAGCTGGTTAAGTGTATTTTCTCTTTCATCATTTCCTCCCATATTAGGATTTTTGCCCCTGGCACGTCCTACAGCATCAATTTCATCAATAAATATAATACATGGGGCTTTTTCTTTGGCCTGTCTGAAGAGGTCACGTACTCTTGAGGCACCGACACCGACAAACATTTCAACGAAATCGGAACCTGACATTGAAAAGAAAGGAACGTCTGCTTCACCGGCAACTGCCTTAGCCAGAAGAGTCTTACCTGTTCCCGGAGGGCCTACAAGCAATGCTCCCTTAGGAATTTTTCCTCCTAGCTCTGTGTATTTCTGTGGCTGTTTCAGGAACTCTACAATTTCTTGTACCTCCTGTTTTGCTGCAGTCTGTCCGGCAACATCTTTGAATGTTACTCTGTTAGCTCCTTTTTCAAAAAGTTGAGCCTTGCTTTTACCTACATTAAATACGTTTCCGGCACCTCCAGCATTTCCCGCTCCGCCCATGCGGCGCATTATGAAAATCCACAGTCCTACGAAGAATATAATAGGTAAGAGGTTCCAGAATATAACTCCGAAGTAATCGTTGTCTTTTTCGTACCTTACCGAACCGGTGAAATTACCGTTCTTCTGTTCTTCATCCAGAAATTTGTCCAATGAATCCATGGAGCCTACCTGTACTCTTACAGAAGGACTCTTTCCTGCTTTAGGGGCGTCTTTCTTGAATACATCTACAATGTTTTCCGGTTTGATAAACATTTCTACGGAGTTGTTGTCGTATGCTATGATTTTGTCTGCATAGCCTTTCTTTACCATATCCTTGAATTCGGTATAAGTAATTTCTTTGCTTATACCGCCTTCGTCGCTGGTAATGTATAAGAATGCTATTATGCCTGCTATAATAATGTATAGCCAACTTAAATTAGGTCTTGGCACGTTTATTTTCTGTTTATTTGAGTTATTGTTCATTTATTTGGAATGTTCTTGAATGAAATATTAATACGTTTTTAATCCAAATCAGGTATTTGGGTAAGTTTGGCGTCTGCCCATAAATGTTCAAGATTATAGAAGTTTCTTTGTTCGGGCAGGAAAACGTGTGCTATTATATCTCCATAATCCATGGCTACCCATTGTGAATTTTTTGTTCCATCTACGGCAAAAGGCTTAATGCCTGTTTCCGTTCTTACATAGTCTTTTATTGATTCGGTAATTGCCATTACCTGACTAGGTGAATTGCCGTTGCATATGATGAAGTAATTACAAATTGTATCTTCAATGTTTGTAAGGTCAGCTATTACAATATTTTTACCTTTTTTTTCTTGGATGCCTTCTTTTATTCTTTCCAGTAAATTTTTGCTCTCGTTCATTATCTTAAATAATATAACTATTTTTTGTTATTACATAATATAGGGCAAATATACTTGCTTTTCTGTATTCCACGAAATATACATGAAGTTTTCTTTTATATTTTGTATTTTTTAGAGTGAATTTCATATTTATTCTTTGTTAAAGAGGAAAAAACAGACGAAAACTCCATTTTTTTTGAAAAAAAACGGCGAAAATGTTTGTATGTAATGAAAAAGTTGTACCTTTGCAGCGTCAAACGAAAAACGGATGACAAAACATAATGATTTTGGGCTATGGTGTAATGGTAACACAACAGATTCTGGTCCTGTTTTTCTAGGTTCGAATCCTAGTAGCCCAACTCATTAAATTGAAGGTTTCCGCGGAGGAAATATTCTTATTGGGTTATGGTGTAATGGTAACACAACAGATTCTGGTCCTGTTTTTCTAGGTTCGAATC
>JAHLFB010000060.1 GCA_018884025.1 Candidatus Phocaeicola faecipullorum | reverse complement strand
GGTACAGGTAAAGCTGGCAGCGGTCGAGTACACATCCACGCAAAGCACATTCCTCGGCATACAGCTCATCTGCCTTCTTACCTTTCAGCGATTCGATGGTGGTGTAGCCCATCGCTATCAGATCTTGTTCGGTCTTTTTTCCTACGCTGGGGATTTTACGAAGCTCAGTCATTGTTGTTTGTTGTAATATAACGTGAGTTCGATATAATTCAAAACATAGTAAGTTGCCCGTCTTTGACAAAACACAGGTCAATGGCGGGCTTCTTTTCAAAGAAACAGTATGCTGCTATGGCAGATAGAGAATTGGCAATGAAGTTATTGAAGGAACGGTGTCTGGAGTGTTCAATCTGTGCGATATTCTTCAACTCATCATTGACCGTTTCTATCAAAGCGCGTTTTCTCAGCAGGATTCTGTCCGCTACGCTCATCAGGGAATTTTTCATGTTGTTCTTCACTTTGGTTATCAGTTGTATGCCGCCCGTGAAAAGATTCTCAAATAGTGCCTGACCGATGTACCCTTTGTCCGCACAGAGCTTGCCCTTTATATTTTTCAAGAACCTGGTTTGTTTCAACGGCTCACGGTCATCCACATTTCCGGGTGTAAACATAAAGTTAAGGATTTCCCCTTTGTCATTGATAATCAAATGCAGTTTGAAGCCGAAGAACCATCCCATGGAGCATTTTCCACGTTCCGCAAGCCCCTCAAAGGTTTTATGGATCAATATGCGTTGTCTCCGGCATACACGCAGCGGTGTGGAATCCACAAAGCTGATACCGGTACAAGTGCCCAGCAAGACCTCCTTGATGAAGACGGTAAGTTGCAACAGGACTTCTTTCTCCAGTTCCACAAAACGGTTGTAGGACACACGGCTGGGGAAGAGGTGGGGCAGATGCTTGCAGACATATTCCTTGTAATAATGCTTGAAACATCGGAAACCTCCCGAGTGGAACAGGATCAGGATGACCATGATTTGCGCATCGCTCATCCGGTTCGGCTTGTTCCGATGTTTATGATTCTTGTCTTCAACCATGTATTTTTCCTGTACTTTGGCAAATTCTTTGCAAAAATCATCCGCCATACAATAAATCCCCGTAACTTTATCCTCTGAGAACATAGTGGTAATCGCTTAAATGTTATAACTTGACACTATAAATTTAATGCTTTTATCGCTATGTTCCTAATTATCAAACGAATAATTTTATTCCTTATATCGAACTCACGTTAAATTAGAAAATCATGAACTCCGTAAGATTACTTTTTTCGATTATATTTTTAGGCTATTTCCTTTTGTGTGGGGGAGTTTCTCGCAGTGTGACTCATTATACTATCAGTGACGGACTTTCGAATAATGCGGTATATAGCATTACGCAGGATACGAAAGGGCGTATGTGGTTTGGAACGATTGACGGTTTGCACAGTTTTGACGGGAATCATATTCGTGTGTGGAGAGATAGTCGGGTAGAATCCTTGGGCGCTTGCATTTATACCATATTGGAAGATAGCATGCAACTTTATGTAGGAAGTGAGCGAGGACTGGCAATCTTCAATTTATTGACCGAGAGCTTTTCTGACTTTCAGGCCCGTTCCGAGTTTGGTGAGAGCATACATTCTTCCGTATCTCATGTGATGCGTGACAGTCGGCATAATATCTGGATAACTACTGCAGGACAAGGAGTGTTTCGTTACAATCTTCCCAATAAGACACTTCATCAGTATATGGCTATTGGAAAGGTAAACTGTGATTTTGTGTATTATATAATGGAGGATTCTTCCGGTACGATATGGCTTGCTACCCGTGAAGGAGGAATCAGTCGTTATGTAGCTTCGCAGGATATGTTTCAACCGGTAGCTTTACAGGATGTGAAAGATGCCCGTGTGCTGTTTGAGGATTCTTCTCATCGCCTTTGGGTAGGAACGGGGAGAGATGGACTTTATTTATTGGATAAAGAGCATGGGCGACTGATTCAGAAAATTCCTCCTCTACAGTTTAATCATCCTTTTCAAGTAAGAAAAATTGTTGAATGGCAGCCCGGTCATCTGTTGTTGGCTTCGGATGAAGGGTTGACGAAGTATGATGTGACTACGGAAAAAGTCGATGTGATAAAAGCAGATAGCAGACACCCGGAAGGATTGAACGATAATTACCTGCATGAATTGTTTCTTGACCGGGAGAATGCGCTTTGGATAGGTACTTACTTTGGTGGGGTAAACTATGTTTCTTCCGTGCAAGATAATTTCCGACATTATCATAAGGACAATTCTCAATTGGATGCACGTATTATCAGTGTGTTTGCCCATGCAGATAAGGGTAATTTATGGATTGGAACAGATGATGCCGGCTTCTTCTATTGGGACAGACAAAAGCAGACATTTCAGGGGTATCGCCCTCAAAAAGGAAAGCCAGGACCTGCCTATTATAACATACATGCCTTGTTACAAGATGGAGACAAATTGTTTGTGGGTATGTTTATGGGTGGTCTGGATATCCTGGATTTGCGGACAGGCAAGTTTAAAAATTATAAGGCAGATACTTCTCCGCGTTCATTGTATTCTTCTGAAATCTATGCACTTTATAAAGATTCCAGACAGAAAATATGGATTGGTACTACTGCCGGATTGAATTGTTACAATTCGCAAACGGATGATTTTGAACGAATATATGAGCTGCATGGAGCCAGAATTTCGTATATATTTGAGGAAAAAGGGGAAAAGTTGTGGGTATGTTCGCTTAACCGAGGAGTATATTGTCTGGATTATCAGTCTGGGAAATGGATGCATTATTTTCATCAATTGAAAAATGAAGAAAGTACTTTGCTGACGAATCAAATCATTACCGGTTGTTTGGATATGCAGGGATGTCTTTGGCTCGGTACGGATGGAGACGGCTTACTTAGGTATGATCGGAAAAAGGATGTATTCGTACGTGAAGGATTGCCGGAGCACATACGTGTGATTTATAAGATATTACCGGATAAAGATAAATTGTGGTTTACTACCAATAATGGCATGTATTGTTATCAGCCTCTTACTTCTTCTTTGAAGTTTTATAATAAGAAAGATGGTTTACAAGAAAATTTGTTTCTTCCCAATTCCGGAATCCAGTTGTCTGACGGAACAATAATGGTGGGAGGAGTAAATGGATTCAATGAGTTCCGTCCTGATAAGATACAAGTTGATACACAGATTCCTACCGTCATTCTGACTGATTTTCAGCTATTCAATAAACCGGTGGTTATTGGAAGTGAAGACTCTCCATTAAAAGTTTCCATCACTTATGCAGACCGTCTGGTGTTGGACTATTCTCATTCCATGTTTAGTTTTTCGGTAGCTGCCTTGAGTTATATTAATACCTCAAAGAACAAGTATCGCTATCGTTTGGAGGGGTTTGAAAAAGATTGGACGGAAACGAATGATGCTCCTCATGTGACGTACACAAATTTACCTGCCGGGGATTATGTATTTCAGGTGAGTGCGTCTAATTCTGATGGGATGTGGAATGAAAATGCCATAGCCTTTCCTATTAAAGTGCTGCCTCCTTGGTGGGCTTCTTCATATATGATTGCTGGATATATATTGTTAGGGATAGCAGGTCTGGTTTATGCTTATTATCGGATGAATAAAATACATCGTCGGCGCATGACCTTATTGACAATTAAAAAAGACCGTGAGATTTATCAGAGTAAGATTGAGTTCTTCACGGGCATCATGCATGAAATACGTACTCCGTTGACATTGATTTTGGCACCACTGGAAAATGTGATGAAGAGTTCTGGAACAGTGAAGGATGTACTTCCTCAATTACAGGTAATAGAACGAAACGGGAAACGTTTGCTTACGTTGGTGAATCAGTTGATGGATTTTCGGAAGGCTGAATCGGGAGGAATGAATGTGATATTGGCTGAAACTAATATCAAAACTTTATTGATGAATGTATATCAGCGTTTTCAACTTTCAGCAGATATAAAGCATATAAAAATTAGTCTGACTATGCCGGAAGAATCTTGTTATGCCCGTGTCGATCAGGAGGCCTTTACGAAGGTGGTCAGCAATTTATTATCAAATGCATTGAAGTTTACAGACACTTGCATTTGGATTGATTTGTTGATAGCTGGTGATAAGAAACTGGAGGTACGGGTGAGAGATAACGGGCAGGGTATCGATGTAAAGGAGCAGGAAAAGATATTTACTCCTTTCTATCAGGTCCCGGATAAGGCATCTTCCGGACGTATTGGAACTGGAGTCGGACTTTCGTTGGTCAAGAAACTGGTTGATTTGATGCATGGCGGTTTGAACTTGGAAAGTGAACTGGGGGTTGGTTCTACATTCATTGTCAGCTTTGATAGACTTGAGCATAAAGAAGGGCAGGTGGTTGAACAGGCACCTTCTCAAGATATACAGGCTGAGGATAAGGCCGACATCCCTGAAGGGCAATATCGTATTCTGATAGTAGATGATAACCAAGATTTGAGGGAGTATTTACATCAACTATTGTCTGTTCGTTATCAAGTGTCGTGTGCAGAAAACGGGAAAGAAGCCTGGGATAGAATTTTACAGAATATGCCAGACCTGGTAGTCAGTGATGTGATGATGCCTGTGATGGATGGTATACAGCTTTGTCGGAATATTAAACAGAATCTTTTTACCAGCCATATTCCAGTAATCTTGCTTACGGCAAAGGCTGCTTCCGAAGACTACGTGGAGGGACTTGAAAGTGGAGCTGATGTATACTTGGAAAAACCATTTTCGGGTGATGTGATAAATGCACAGATTGCAAGTATTTTCAGAAATAGAGAAGGCATGAAGAAAGATTTCAAGACTAAACCGATGGTCTCTTCTGTTTCTATTTCTAAGTTGGATACACTTTTGATGGATAAAATCTCAAAGATTATAGAAAAACGAATGACAGACTCTGATTTTACAGTGGATGTGTTGGCTCAAGAAGTCGGGATTTCAAGGTCGGGGCTATTCGCAAAAATCAAGGCTATATCGGGAATGACTCCTAATGATTATATCCGTCTGATTCGTTTAAAAAAGGCTGCATATTTATTGGCGGAGGAAGAAGTGTCCAGTAGTGAAGCATGTTTCAGGGTCGGTTTTTCTTCTCCTTCTTATTTTGCGAAATGTTTCCAGGCACAGTTCGGCATTGCTCCGGCAGAATTCAGACGGAAAGGTGGTAAGGATTGAGGGTACTTAGCTGTTAGAACATAAACGCGATGGAAGCTCCGAAAGTAAAATTATGCATAGGCGTTCTTTTACTATACGAACGGACTTCGCGGTTACCGTCTTCGTCTGCCCAGGAGTTCTTCAGGTCGTATGTCAGTCGGGGGGAGGCAAAGTCATAGTCGCAATAGAGACGCAGGGCCGCATTTTCCTTGTAGCGGTAGGCGAGAGAAAGTTCGGTTCCTAATTTGAATGTAGAACTTTTACGAATGTGAAGAAATTCCTCATCAATGAAAGTACCCTGTAGCATTTCCTGAACGCTGAGACCTTCCTGCTGGATATAGTAATCTACGTCGGCTTTATAG
>JAHLFB010000059.1 GCA_018884025.1 Candidatus Phocaeicola faecipullorum | reverse complement strand
ATCCTAAGTATAAACAACGTCAAGGATAATTTATTATTTTTGCAAAAAAAATAATTTAGTTTATGGCTATAAGAATAGTTGGTGTAGATTTGCCTCAGAATAAGAGAGGTGAGATTGCGTTGACATACGTATATGGTATCGGACGCAGCAGTTCAGCAAAAATTTTGGATAAAGCTGGTGTAGATCGTGATCTTAAAGTTAAAGATTGGACAGATGACCAGGCTGCTAAAATTCGTGAAATAATCGGTGCTGAGTACAAAGTAGAAGGTGATCTTCGTTCAGAAATCCAATTAAACATTAAGCGATTAATGGATATTGGTTGCTATCGTGGTGTACGTCACCGTTTGGGTCTTCCTGTAAGAGGACAGAGCACAAAGAACAATGCTCGTACACGTAAGGGAAGAAAGAAAACAGTTGCAAATAAGAAAAAAGCTACTAAATAATAATTGTTGATATGGCAAAAAAAACAGTCGCAGCTAAAAAAAGAAATGTGAAGGTAGATGCTAATGGACAGTTGCATGTTCATTCATCATTCAATAACATTATAGTTTCTTTAGCAAATAGTGAAGGTCAGATTATTTCATGGTCTTCTGCAGGTAAGATGGGATTTAGAGGTTCAAAGAAGAACACTCCGTACGCAGCGCAGATGGCTGCACAGGATTGTGCTAAAGTAGCATTTGACCTTGGATTGAGAAAAGTTAAGGCATACGTTAAAGGTCCAGGTAACGGACGTGAGTCTGCAATCAGAACTGTACACGGTGCTGGTATCGAAGTTACAGAAATCATCGACGTAACTCCATTGCCACATAACGGTTGTCGTCCTCCAAAGAGAAGAAGAGTATAATTTCAGACACCTGTATTAATAACAATTAAAATTTGAAATAGAAATGGCTAGATATACTGGACCTAAAAGTAGAATTGCACGTAAATTCGGTGAAGCTATCTTCGGAGCAGATAAAGTATTGGCAAAAAGAAATTATCCTCCTGGACAGCATGGAAATACTCGCCGTAGAAAGACTTC
This sequence comes from Candidatus Phocaeicola faecipullorum, assembly GCA_018884025.1. GTDB lineage: Bacteria > Bacteroidota > Bacteroidia > Bacteroidales > Bacteroidaceae > Phocaeicola > Phocaeicola faecipullorum. The sequence continues at coordinate 9,428 of JAHLFB010000059.1, read as the reverse complement.
TGAATACGGTGTCATGTTAGCAGAAAAGCAGAAAGCTAAATATACTTACGGTGTACTTGAAAAACAGTTCCGTAACATGTTTGAAAAGGCTGCAAGTCAAAATGGTATTACAGGTGAACTTTTGTTGCAGGCACTTGAATGTCGTCTTGACAATGTAGTGTTCCGTATGGGTATAGCTCCTACTCGTGCTGCTGCTCGTCAGCTTGTTGGTCACAAGCACATTACTGTAGATGGAAAGGTAGTTAATATCCCTTCTTATTCAGTAAAACCTGGACAGCTTGTAGGAGTACGTGAAAAATCTAAGTCTTTGGAAGTAATCGAAAATTCTTTGACTGGATTCAATCACAGCAAATATCCTTGGATTGAATGGGATCAGAACTCTAAGACTGGTAAGATGTTGCATATACCACAGAGAGCTGACATTCCAGAAAACATAAAAGAACACTTAATCGTTGAATTGTACTCTAAATAATAATTAATTTCATGGCGATATTAGCATTTCAAAAACCAGATAAAGTATTAATGTTAGAAGCGGATTCCAAATTCGGTAAATTTGAATTCCGTCCGCTTGAACCCGGTTTCGGTATTACCGTTGGTAATGCTTTACGCCGTATTCTTCTTTCTTCTTTGGAAGGTTATGCAATTAATACAATCCGTATTGAAGGAGTTGAGCATGAATTTGCAACTATTCCAGGTGTAAAAGAAGATGTTACTAACATTATCTTGAATCTGAAACAAGTAAGATTCAAGCAAATAGTTGACGAATACGAAAATGAAAGTGTCAGCATAACTGTTGAGAATTGTACTGAATTCAAAGCAGGTGACATCGGTAAGCATTTGACCGGATTTGAAGTGTTAAATCCTGAATTGGTTATTTGCCATTTAGACTCAAAAGCAACTATGCAAATAGATATTACAATTAACAAAGGACGTGGATATGTACCTGCTGATGAAAATCGTATATATTGCACTGATGTTAATGTAATTCCTATTGATTCTATTTATACTCCGATACGTAATGTTAAGTATTCAGTAGAAAATTATCGTGTTGAACAAAAGACCGACTTTGAAAAGCTGGTACTTGAAATTAGTACGGATGGTTCCATTCACCCAAAGGATGCCTTGAAGGAAGCTGCTAAGATTCTTATACATCACTTTATGCTATTCTCAGATGAAAAGATAACTCTTGAAGCATCTGATGCAGATAGCAATGAAGAATTTGATGAAGAAGTTCTGCACATGAGACAGCTGTTGAAGACTAAGTTAGTTGACATGGATCTTTCGGTACGCGCTCTTAACTGTCTGAAAGCTGCTGATGTAGAAACATTAGGTGATCTTGTGCAATTCAATAAGACAGATCTTCTTAAGTTCAGGAACTTTGGTAAGAAATCGCTCACTGAGCTTGATGATTTGCTCGAGAGTCTGAATCTTACGTTTGGAACAGATATTTCTAAATACAAATTAGATAAAGAATAAAAAATGAGACATAATAAAAAATTTAACCATTTAGGTCGTACTGCTTCTCATAGAAACGCAATGTTGTCAAACATGGCATGTTCTTTGATCAAGCACAAAAGAATCACTACGACTGTTGCGAAGGCTAAAGCTTTGAAAAAGTTCGTTGAACCTCTGATAACAAAGTCAAAGGAAGATACAACAAACTCACGTCGTGTAGTATTCAGTCACTTGCAGGATAAGTTTGTAGTAACTGAGCTTTTCAAAGAAATCTCTGTTAAGGTTGCTGATCGTCCAGGAGGTTATACTCGTATAATCAAGACAGGACATCGTTTGGGTGATAACGCAGAAGTGTGTTTCATCGAATTAGTTGACTACAACGAGAATATGGCTAAGACTGCTGCTAAGAAAACAACTCGTACACGTCGTTCTAAGAAAAATACTGCTACAGCAGAAGCACCAGTTGCTGAAACAGCAGAAGCAACTACAGAAACAACAGAGGAAGCCCCTAAAGCTGAATAATTCTGTAAATGCTATTATATATAAAGACCGTCGCATTATTGCGGCGGTTTTTTTTTATGCCTTATCTTCTCTTAATCTTTTTAGTATCGGAACTGTTAACGGGAAAGCCAATATGAATGAGCAGAAGTCGGAAACAGCTTGACACATTTCTACGCCCAAAAGTCCTAGCATGTGAGGCAGAATAAATATTAGAGGTATAAAGAATAATCCTTGTCGTGCAGACGATAGTACAAGAGCCCTGCCTGGTATTCTTATTGTCTGTAGAAGCATATTGCACAAAATAACCCAAGTCCCAAGAGGAAGAGTAATCAACTGCCATCTTAAGGCAGCGGCACCAATTTCTATTACCGACGGGTCATCTTTACGGAACCATGATACGATTTCCGGAGCGTACAAATATCCGATTATTGAGCAGACTGTCAGGAATATGACTCCTGTCTTTACACAGAAATAAAATCCTTCGCGCACTCTCTTGTATAGTCCGGCACCGTAGTTAAATCCACAAACCGGTTGAAATCCTTGTCCGAATCCTATTACAAATGAGTTGATAAACATACATATGCGTGTTACAATGGACATCCCGGCAATAGCTGCGTCGCCATATCTTCCGGCTGCCACATTCAGCATTATTGTGGAAAGGCTAACCAACCCTTGGCGGCTTAGTGACGGAATTCCACCGTAGGTAATTTCTTTAAGGTAGGCGAATGACGGAGTAAAGTTCCTGAACCTTATTTTGATATTAGTTCCTTTACTGTCCATATACATCAGAACCATGAAACTGCAGAACTGGCTTATAATTGTTGACAATGCTGCTCCAGAAACTCCCATATCAAGAACAAAAATAAGCAAGGGGTCCAGTCCTATGTTAATGACTGCACCTATTATAATTCCAATCATGGCATATACTGCGTTCCCCTGAAATCGCATTTGGTTGTTAAGTACCAGTGACGATGCCATAAATGGTGCTCCCAATAGTATTATGCCAAGATACTTCTCTGCGTATGGTAATATAGTCTCGGTAGAACCAAGTAATATACAGATAGGAGTTAGGAAAATGTTACCTATAATAGCGATGAGCAGTCCGAATGAAAAAGCATAAAAGAAGCCGGTAGAGGCCATCTTTTCCGCATTTGCATAGTCTTTTGCTCCGAGTTTTCGTGATATATAGTTGCCGGAACCGTGGCCGAAAAAGAAACCGAACGCCTGGATTATTGCCATGATAGAGAACGAAATTCCTACTGCTGCTGTTGACTGGGTATTTATTTGTCCAACGAAATATGTATCAGCCATTACGTAAAACGATGTTACCAACATGCTTATTATCGTAGGTATTGCCAGTGAAGTGACCAGTTTCGGAATTGGAGCCGTAGTCATCATTTTGTGTTTATCTTGTGCGGTCTTTTTCATAAACTTTTATTTTGATTCTGGATTAGAAATATAATCCGTTTGGAGTAAATGTCTTACAAAAATAGATGTTTTTTTTGTTTTTGTCTCTATAAATGAGGTGTTTCGTCTATCTTCATAAGATAAATTAATATAGTAATCGTTCATTATTCTTCATATTTACGTATCTTTGTACCCAATAGTAAATAAAACAAATAGAAAAACATAAAATAAGTTAGAAAAATGGCACAGGAAGACGTTTTTAAGAAATTGGTTTCTCACTGTAAAGAGTATGGTTTTGTATTCCCGTCTAGTGAAATATATGATGGCCTTGGAGCTGTATATGATTATGGCCAAATGGGTGTTGAATTGAAGAACAATATCAAGCAGTACTGGTGGCAAAGTATGGTGCTTTTGCACGAAAATATTGTTGGTATTGATTCAGCAATCTTTATGCACCCTACTATCTGGAAGGCTTCTGGACACGTTGATGCTTTCAATGACCCATTGATTGATAACCGTGATTCAAAGAAACGCTACCGTGCCGATGTCCTGATAGAAGAGCAGATAGCAAAATACGAGGATAAGATTAACAAGGAAGTAGCAAAGGCTGCAAAGAAATTCGGTGATGCTTTTGACGAAGCTCAGTTCCGCAGCACTAACGCACGTGTACTTGAACATCAGGCTAAGCTAGATGCTTTGCATGAACGCTATGCAAAGGCAATGAACGCAAACGACTTGAACGAATTGCGTCAGATTATCCTTGATGAAGAAATTGTTTGTCCTATATCAGGTACAAAGAACTGGACTGAAGTTCGCCAGTTTAACCTTATGTTTACTACTGAAATGGGTTCTACTGCCGATGGAGCAATGAAGGTATATCTTCGTCCGGAAACAGCACAGGGCATCTTCGTAAACTATCTGAATGTACAGAAGACAGGCCGTATGAAAATACCTTTCGGTATCGCACAGATAGGTAAGGCCTTCCGTAACGAAATAGTTGCTCGCCAGTTCATATTCCGTATGCGTGAGTTTGAACAGATGGAAATGCAGTTCTTCGTAAAACCGGGCACAGAACTTGAATGGTTCAAGAAATGGAAAGAGACCCGTTTGAAATGGCATAAGGCACTTGGTTTCGGTGATGACCACTACCGTTATCATGACCACGAGAAGTTGGCTCACTACGCTAATGCCGCTACAGATATCGAATTCCTGATGCCTTTCGGATTCAAGGAAGTTGAAGGTATCCACAGCCGTACAAACTTCGACTTAAGCCAGCACGAAAAATATTCAGGCAAGAGCATCAAGTATTTCGATCCTGAAATCAACGAAAGCTATACTCCGTACGTTATCGAAACATCAATTGGTGTTGACCGTATGTTCCTTAGCATCATGAGTGCTTCTTACTGCGAAGAGAAACTTGAAAACGGTGAAACTCGTGTAGTTCTTAAATTGCCGGTAGCTTTGGCTCCAGTGAAACTTGCCATCATGCCGTTGGTTAAGAAAGACGGTCTGCCAGAAAAGGCCCGTGAGATAATGAACGACCTTAAGTTCCACTTCAACTGTCAGTATGATGAAAAAGACAGTATCGGTAAGCGTTATCGTCGTCAGGATGCAATCGGTACTCCATACTGTATTACAATCGACCATCAGACTTTGGAAGACAACTGTGTTACATTGCGTAACCGTGATACAATGGAGCAGGAACGTGTCGCTATCTCTGAACTGAACAATATCATCGCAGACAAAGTAAGTATCACAAGTCTGTTGAAAACTTTACAATAATTTATGTTTATGAATAATAGAATATTAGGGCTTTTTGCTTTTCTTTTTGTATTGACACTTGGATTTGTCTCGTGTGCTAAGGATACAGGTGTTGCCGATCCGTATGCCAATTGGAAGGAACGTAATGAGCAATTTCTGGATTCAATAGCAGATGTGGCGAATAATCCTCCGTCAGGAGAGATATGGCGAAAATTTGAAAATTATAAGATAAAGTTCCAGGAACAGATAAATAATCCTATATCTCCTTATGAGTATCAGACATATGACTATGTGTACGTGAAATATGATTCCGAAGCGGATATTTTTGATGGAAGTGAACCGTTGATAAACTTTACGGATACTGTATCATTGGCTTATCAGGGATTTCTAATAAATGACACACGTTTCGATGGAAACTATTATGGCACTTTTGATAAGGAAGTCAATGATAATTATACAAAATTTGATGTGTCTGATAATGGCTATATTGTAGGATGGACTACGGCAATGATACATATGAAGCCGGATATGTCTGATAAAGCCACCGTCTATATTCCATACCAGATGGGATATAAAGAAGAAGGTAGTGGTAGCACAATAAAAGGATATTCTACATTGATATTTGAAATATATATTGACGAGGTTATTCATCCTTATAAGAATCAGTAATTCCAATAATGGAGATTATTGACCAGTGAATAAAAAGCATCCTTAATGGTTATTACTGTTCAGGGTGCTTTTTTGCTATAGACAGCAAAAGGTTTGTAAGTTAGTTGATGCAAACTTCAAACACACGAACTTAAAAACTAATAAATTTTAAACTTACATTTATGCCTTTAAATTTACCTGATAAACTTCCTGCGATAGACTTGCTAAAGGAGGAAAATATATTCGTTATTGACAGTTCGAGGGCTACATCGCAGGATATCCGTCCGCTTAAGATTGTTATTCTCAATCTTATGCCATTGAAGATTACTACTGAAACAGACCTCATACGTCTCTTGTCCAACTCACCACTTCAGATAGAAGTGAGTTTCATGAAGATAAAAAGTCATACATCAAAGAATACCCCAATAGAACACATGAAAGCTTTTTATCGTGATTTTGAAGATATGCGCGATGAAAAGTTCGATGGTATGATTATTACCGGAGCACCGGTAGAGCATCTCGATTTTGAAGATGTGAATTATTGGGGCGAGATACAGGATATATTCAATTGGACACGTACTCATGTCACGTCAACATTATATATCTGTTGGGCTGCCCAAGCCGGACTGTATCATCATTACGGTATTCCTAAATATGCTCTCGACAAGAAGATGTTCGGCATTTTTGAACATCATATTTGCGAAGGTTTCAGTCAGTTGCCAATATTCCGTGGTTTCGATGACGAGTTTTTTGTACCGCACAGCCGCCATACAGAGGTGCGTCGTGAGGATATAGAAAAATGTCCTGAATTGGCTATCATATCCGAGTCCGAAGATTCCGGCGTTCATATTGTTATGGCACGTGGCGGACGAGAATTTTATGTTACAGGCCATTCTGAATACTCACCTTATACTCTCGATGGAGAATACCGTCGCGACCTGGGAAAAGGTCTGCCTATAGACATGCCTAAGAATTATTACCGTGACAATGATCCGGAGAAGGGCCCTGTAGTGAGATGGCGCAGTACGGCAAATCTGCTTTTCTCCAATTGGCTTAACTATTATGTATATCAGGAAACTCCTTACGATATTAACCAGATTAAATAATGATTAAACAACGTCCTATAGAACTTCTTGCTCCGGCTAAAAATCTGGAGTGCGGTATAGAGGCCATCAATCATGGCGCCGATGCAGTTTATATCGGTGCGCCACGCTTTGGGGCACGTGCGGCTGCCGGTAATTCCATAGATGATATAAAGGCTTTGGTGGACTATGCTCACATATATAATGTACGCATATATGTAACTGTTAATACCATCTTGCATGACGAGGAACTGCCGGAAACGGAGAAAATGATATGGGAACTGTATCGTGCAGGTGTTGATGCGTTGATTATACAGGACATGGGTATCACACGCCTTAACCTTCCGCCTATCGCCCTTCATGCCAGCACACAGATGGACAACCGTACTCCGGAGAAAGTGAAATTCCTTTCTGACATCGGTTTCCGTCAGGTGGTATTGGCTCGCGAACTCTCTCTGGAAGAAATCAAGAAGATACACGATACCTGTCCAGAAACGCTCCTTGAAGTATTTGTACACGGTGCCTTGTGCGTAAGCTATAGCGGACAGTGCTACGTAAGCCAGGCTTGTTTTGGCCGCAGTGCAAACCGTGGCGAATGTGCCCAGTTCTGCCGTCTGGCTTTCGACCTGGTTGATTCCAACGGAAAGACAATAGAACAGAACAAGCATCTACTCTCGCTCAAGGATATGAACCAGAGCGATAATCTAGAAGCACTGCTTGATGCAGGAGCTACATCGCTGAAAATAGAAGGCCGGTTGAAGGATGTATCGTACGTAAAGAACGTCACTGCATATTACCGCCAGAAACTGGATTCAATATTCAAATATCGCAAAGAGTATGTAAGAGCATCGGCAGGTACGGTCAAGACTACGTTTACTCCGCAGCTTGACAAGAGTTTCAGCCGCGGATTTACCGATTATTTCCTCCGCGGACGAAATCCGGGAATATTCTCGTTCAGTACCCCTAAGTCGTTAGGCGAGGAGGTAGGTACGGTTAAGGAAATCAGAGGAAACTATTTTACCGTGGCAGGCGTGAAATCGTTCAGTAATGGCGACGGACTTTGCTATATCGACGATAACGGACGCCTTCAGGGATTTAGGGTGAACCGTGTGGAAAACAACAAGCTTTTCCCGCAGGAAATGCCGAGACTGAAACCCAAGACACGTCTTTACCGTAACTTTGACCAGGAGTTTGATAAACTGATGCAGAAAAAATCTGCGGAAAGGAAGATTGCGGTCGATATCTGTTTGACAGAGAACAATTTCGGCTTTACATTAAGCATCAACGATGAGAACGAAAATAGTGTGTCTCTGACATTGCAGCGTGAAAAAGAACCTGCGCGTACGCCACAGACTGACAATTTGAGAAATCAGTTGGGAAAACTAGGCAATACTCCGTTTGAGGCAAGAGATATAAGGATTGATTTATCTGATAACTGGTTTATTCCTGCTTCTGAACTGTCTGAACTCAGGCGTAATGCTGTTGAGAGGTTGTTGGAATTGCGCAAGATAAACTATCGTCAGGAGATATTCCGCCTTAAGGAAAGCAAGAGTAAGTACCCTGTCAGCACGCTGACTTATCTCGGCAATGTGATGAACAACTCTGCTGCCGAATTTTACAAGAATCACGGAGTGCTGAAAGTAATGCCGGCATTCGAGAAAGAACAGCCTAAGGATGCCGTTCTGATGTTCTGCAAGCATTGCATCCGCTACAGCATGGGCTGGTGTCCGGTACACCACAAGGTACGTTCGCCGTTCCGCGAGCCATATTATCTTGTAAGTTCCGATGGCAGACGCTTCCGTCTGGAGTTTGACTGCAAGCATTGCCAGATGAAAGTTCTTGCAGACAATTCAGCTCAGTAACCCTAAGTTTCTTTTGTCAGATTCCCACATTAAAAGAAAAATAAGCCTATGTTTTTTGGTGCCGACTATAGTCAGCAGCATTGCCCACTATGGTCGGCAGCTCTGCCCACTATAGTCGGCAGCATTGCCGACCATCGTCAGCACCAAAAAATGTATGGTCAATTCAGACTTGATTCTTGGATATTACTTCTCATCCAACAGTCTGGAAGGAATATTCTTCTTCGGAGTAATACCGAGTTCCTTAAGCATTTCCGCCTGTCGGATGAGATTTCCCTTACCTTCCGACAGCTGCGAGCGTGCATTGCCGTATGCCGTATTTGCAGTGTTTATCGCATCCCCAATCTTCTCGAATGTTTCCGCAAATCCCGCCATCTTCTCATAAAGTGCAGTTCCGCGTTTCACTATCTCTTGAATGTTCTTTTCCTGATACTCCCGTTTCCAAAGGTCAAGAGCCAGTCTGAGAGCTGCAATCAGGTTAGTAGGACTCATAAGCACCACCTTTTTCTGATAAGCATAATTCCACAGATTGTTGTCTGTCTGGAGTGCAAGCACGTAAGCCGGTTCGTTAGGGATGAACATCATCACGAAATCAAGCGCCGACACGTTGTATTTGGAATAGTCTTTCTTGCTCAGTTCGTCTATATGAGCCTTTACAGAGCGAAGATGTTCTTTCAGATACTGTTCTTTTTCGGCCTTGTCGTCAGTTCCTATA
>JAHLFB010000058.1 GCA_018884025.1 Candidatus Phocaeicola faecipullorum | reverse complement strand
CAATGTTGTACACTGTTTTTACATATCACAAACGGCGTGGGTTTATTGTTTCTTTATTCATTTCTACGAGGCGTTTGGCGATGCCTGATTTTGATGATTGAAGCAGACAAGTCCTCACGCCTTTCTTATTTATACTAATGAAAACATAATGCCTTTTCGGGGGATAGCGGGCATTTTTAAGAAAACATAAGGAGGTATCTATGCCACTTTTTAGAATTACAGTAAAACAGTCGAAGGTCTCAAATGGAGTTCGTTTGGAGAAAGGTATGTCAGTAGATGTGGTTTCAAATTCTTTCAGTAATCCGGTTTCAACAAATGGTGGTCAGCCAGTAGTGGATGCTTTCAACCGTATCTATGGTGTTGATATAAAGAAGGCTGGGGCACTTAGTATGGTTTATTTGGATGTACAGAAGATAGGGTAAGAATTTAGCATTATGGTTTATCTGAAAACATTTGTCACACCTAAAGATTCTTGGGTAGATTGGTATTTCAATAAATGCGATAATATTTCTGGTGAAATAATGGAAAAGCTTATTCGTGAAATACCGGAAAGCCTGTTGAGTGCAAGTCCGAATAATGTACCATGTTTTACGAGTTGGTATCCGTGGAATACATTTTATGGAAAAGGTTTATGTCCTATAGAATTTGATGATATAACAATTCTTTATGGTGGAAATGGTTCCGGAAAGACTACATTACTCAATCTTATTGCAGAGAAACTGCGCCTTTCAAGAACAACTCTTTTTAATAAAAGCCCGTTTTGGGATAAATATGTGGAGTGTTGTGATTATGAGCAGGATGATGAGAATCTAAATACATCAATGGCTTTACAGAATGGCTCTATAATAACCAGTGATGATGTGTTCAAGTATATGCTTGAAAATAGGAAAATTAATCTTGAGACAGACAATAATAGGGAACAGTTATTGCACGATTTTTATTGTAATTATGATGAAAATATGGGTAAAGTAGCTTCACGATATGTCAAGTCCAAGCTAAGAAAGGTAGATGAGGAAAAATCGAATGGAGAAACAGCCTTCAAATACTTTGTAGATTCGGTAAAAGATGATTCACTGATACTGTTTGATGAACCTGAGAACAGCTTGTCTGCCCGATGGCAGATGGAGTTGGCTAATTTCTTGAGAGGTGCGGTTCGTGCATTTAATTGTCAACTTGTAATAGCTACACATTCTCCCTTTATATTGTCAATACAAGGAGCAAAAATTTATGATTTGGATTCTACTCATGTATGTGTAAATGAATGGTATAAATTGGATAATGTACAGGCTTATTATGAGTTGTTTGAAAGGAATAGAGATTTGTTTGAAAATGAAAAATAATTTATAAATAAAACAAGGAGGTCGTTATGCCACTTTTCAGAATCACAGTAAAACAAACTAAGAATTCAAACGGAATCCGTATTGAAAAAGGAATGTCAGTCGAAGTTGTGTCTAACTCATTTAGTAATCCTGTTACAACGAATGGCGGTCAGACTGTAGTGGATGCTTTTTATCGCATTTATGGTATTGATATAAAGAAAGCCGGGGTTTTGAGTCAGGTTTATCTGGATGTGGAACGAATTGGGTGATTTTATTTTTATTTCTTACACACGTTATTATGGAAACAATAGATATTCTTTCAGAAATAGTAGATTATTTAAGTCTTAAAGGTGTCAAAAACGAACTGAATATTATAAAGGCTCGTTCTTTACAAGAAAATGTAAACTTGATTTTACCACTTGTTGGTGAATTTAGTTCTGGAAAAACGACATTGATAAACGCGTTGACAGATAGTAAAAAAATGGAAACTGCTACCCAACCAACTACGGCAACTATATATGAAGTTCATTTTGGCTGTGAGAAATGTAGTGCAGAAGTTTTAAATGAAAATGGTGATTCGCAAATTATTGAGGATATATCTGAACTTAAAAATGAAATTTTAGCAGATACTTTTTTGGTTAAAGTTTTTGATACTTCTAAAAAAGTACCATCAACAACCATATTGGTAGATACTCCGGGATTATCTTCACCTAATCCAAAACATAAACAGACATTAGTTAACTTCTTGCCACAATCTGATGGTATTTTGCTGATTACAGATGTGAATCAACAGATAACCCGTTCTCTTACTGATTTTATAGAAACAATGAAGTTGTCTATGAAACCAATATATTTGGTTATAACAAAATGTGACACCAAATCTCATGCTGATTTGGAATCGGCAAAAAAATATATAAGCGAAAATTGTAATATACCATTAAAGCAGATAACTTGTGTCTCTTCAAAAAACGATGAATTAAGTGAGCTTTATCATTTGTTTTCAGAAATAGAGAAAGAAAAAAGTAACATTATTAAACAAGTGGATGAAAAAAGAATAAAGGATATAATAAAAAATCTACTTTGTAGGATAGATGAATTGTTACAGGTGCCATCGGATGATAAGGAACTTGATATGGCAATCAGAAAGCAAGAACATGAATTGAATGTATTGAATAGGGATATAGATAGACTTGTATCTGGTGTAGAATCTGATATCCAGGAGAAAGAACGTGAGATAACAAGAAAATTTGAAGATATTGTTTCTGGACGACTTGATTCTTTAGTTGCAGGTAAAAGTAATAATTTTGATGCCGAGGCTATATCAGTTATAAATAATACATCCAGTTTATTGTTAGAAGAATATCGGAATTCTATAAAAAATGTTTTTCGGGATAAAATAAAAAATAGCAAACCGTCAAATGAAAAATTATCTGTAACATCATTAAATGATTTAGATTTATCTTTATTGTCAATTACTGGTTTAGAGTATAATTTAAATCTTAATTCTTTAGGGCATAAATATGATGGTTATATATCTAGTGGAGTTAAAGTAGTTGCTGCCGCGGCAACTGTAGCTGTCGCAGTAAGTACTGCTGGAACTTCTGCTTTAGCAGCTGCAGCTACAGTTGATAATGTGATTGATGTAGCCGATACAGTTACGGATGTGTCCAGTATTGTATCAAATAAAAAGACTGTTAATAGAATTGAGAAAGCTGCTAATTTTATAGGAAAGGCTACAGATAAATATTCATGTATTGAGGAATATAATCAAAAGGCTGCTCAACAAGTTGGTAATGATAAAGGTATTGTGGAGTCATTGGTTGGATTTGCAACCGAGAAGCTTGCTGGTAGACCTCAGCGACGTAGAGCTATCAGTATCTATATGAATGATACATTGATTCCGACCTTTAAGCGTGAGATTAATAATGTAAGCAATCAAGTAGTTGCTATGGTTGATGAGGCTTTGCATAAATCAGCTTCAGATATTATTGAAGAGAAAAAACAGGCTTTGTCTCAATTACAAGATGAATTGAAAAGTAAAAAGAATGATTATTTCAATAGGATTAATCAGCTTAGAGATTATAAGAATATGTTAATAACTATGTAAATATGAATGATATGATAGAATTTATTTTAGGTACTGTAGTCGGTGTAGGTGGAATGATTGCAAAAGATAAATACCTTGGAAATACTTCTGGACAGCAACTTAATTCAAAGCAAAAGGAATTGGAATCTTTATATGCTGAGAATGAAAAATTCCGTAAGAGGAATAAGGAAATGGAACGCCAAGTGGAGGATTTATTGTCAGAGAACCAGAAACTTAAAAGAAGTTTTAAGGATAATGATGATTCAATAGATGATTTGAAAGATAGTTTATTAAGGTCTCAAAAGGAGGTAAATAAACTTCGCTTACAAAATGATGAATTATGTAGAAATATTCAAGAATATAAGGAAGCATGTGAACACTATAAAATAGAAATTGATAATTTAAAATCGAAGTTGGGTTAATATGGATTTGACTACTATTATAATTGTTGTTGTGGCAGCTTTAATTGGAGCTGTCATAACTTATTTTTTATTTCCTAAAACAGTAAAAAATGTTAAGCCTTTGGAAAATGAAACGGAAATAAAAGCTGTTTCTGTAGAGGATGTTAGTCTTAGAGATGAGTATGAAAAGAAATTGCATGATGCAGAAGATAAGGCTGAAGAAATTAAGAATAAATATGAGAATTTGTTGGCTGAGTCTCGTTCTAAAATTGAAGATTTAGATAAGCAGATTAAAGAATGTTTAAATGGTAATATAGATGAATCTGTTAAGGAAAAGTTGCTTGAAGTTGATAAATTGAATAAAAAAATTAAAAAATTAAAAGAAGATTTAGAGGATAATAAAAAAGATCTTCAGTCTTGTAAGGAGAAATTAAACAAAAAGGCAGATGAATATGCTGAATTGGATGATAAATTAAGGAATGAAAGAAAACAAAGCAAACAACTTCAAACAGATTTAGATAATTTGAAAACAGAGTTGGAAAACAAAAGGAAAGATTTGAATCTGAAAATGCAATCCCTTTCTTTTGTTCAAGAAGTTTTATCAGCTTCAGTTGGAAACGATACAGAAACTAAATTGTTGTATGAAAGGGTTGACAATGTTTGTAATTATGTGAAAGAGGAATTGCGTGATTGTATAAAGTTCTCTTTTAATAGGATAGATAATGAAAATCTGTTTAAAGAGGATTTGCAAAAGTGGGCTATTGTAAAAAAGAAACATTGGATTGCCGGTAAAACGGCAATTGCGTTTGTTGGAGAATTTTCAGCAGGTAAGACGTCAATTGTAAATAGAATCTTATCACAAGATGATCCTAATGTACCTTTGTTACCTGTAGGTTCTGAAGCGACTACGGCTATTCCTACATATATTGCTGGTGGAGTTTTTACAAGTTATAATTTTGTGACACCGACAAATACAAAGAAAAAACTAGAAGAAGATACATTCAAAAAGGTTAATAAGGATGTGTTAGGACAGGTTAAGGGAATATCTTCTTTGATTAAATACTTTGTTATGACTTATGATAATTCCAATTTGAGGGATCTTAGTGTTCTTGATACTCCGGGATTTAGTTCAAATGATCAAGAAGATGCCGAGAGAACTATAGAGGTAATAAATGAATGTGATGCTCTGTTTTGGGTATTTGATGTAAATGCAGGAACAGTAAATAGTTCTTCAATCAAACTGATAAAGGAGCATTTGAAGAAACCTCTTTATATTGTCATTAATAAAGTAGACACTAAAGCAGAGACTGAAGTAAATTTGGTTGAACAGCTTATAAGAAAAACATTAAGGGATGAGGGGGTATCAGTTAATGGCTTCATTCGTTTCTCTGCAAAATCTCCGCTCTCTGATATAATGGATCCGATTAAATCAATTAAACATGATGAAACTCAGATGTCATATCTTGCAAATCTAACAAATTATTTAAATAAGCTATCAGAGGAATTAAACACTACTTTAAAGGTTGCCAACCAGAAGCAAATGGAATGTTTTAATAAGTGCGATTCCTTAATGGATGATTATGAGAGGGTTATAAGAAATATGCGAAATGATTGTGATGATGCTAAAAGGATACCTCATGAAGAGGAACACTGGTTTAGAGATAATAATTATGAAATGAGTAAGAGCGAATATTCACAATTGACACAGAAGTTAAATAAGATATCAACTATAAATGTACGTCAGTTATTAGATAGTTATAATCAACAGATTGAGATGAGCAGACTTTCACATGAGGCATATTCAATGTACAGAGATTTGAATGATAAATGGAGAAATTTTAATGTGTGTGTTAAACAAGTTAATAAATTAATTAAAGATTTGTAATTATATGGCTATGGGACAGAATTTATTTGAAGAATTGCATTATAAAAAACAACAGTTAGTTGCTTTGATAAATAAAGCAGTTAAATATCATTGGATTGATTCTGATAGAGAAAAACAATTACTTGATAAGATAGAGAATGATACTTTGACTATTGGTGTTATAGGACAGATGAAGTGTGGTAAATCTACATTCTTGAATTCATTTGTTTTTGAGAATGATATCTTGCCATCTGCAACTACTCCAATGACAGCGGCTCTTTCGGTGATAACTTACGGTGAGAAAGAAAAGATAGTAGCTGAATTTTATACAAAAGACGAATGGGTAGAGCAGAAAATGATGGCTGCACGGTCTTTAGATGAAGTAAGGGGCAACACATTGGAAGAGTCAAAAATAAAAGCTGCTATGGAGTTGGTTGAAAAAGCCAATAAGTTAGGTACATCACTAGAATCATTCTTGGGGAAGACACAGGATGATTCATTCTCAAATTTAATTGAGTATGTGGGTGCTGACGGTAAATATATATCAATAACTAAATCTGTTACGATATATTACCCGAAAGAATACCTCAAAGGTGTACAGATTGTTGATACTCCGGGATTTAATGATCCTGTAGTGTCAAGAGAAGAAAGAACTAAAGCATTCCTGAATAAAGCAGATGTTGTACTTTTAATGCTTTATGCGGGTCGTCCTTTTGATGCTACGGATCGTGACATATTGTTTCAAAATGTACGCAAATGTGGTATAGGCAAAGTTCTTATAGGTATCAATAAATATGATATACCATATGAGAACGGGGAAACAGAGGATGAAATAAAAGAATATGTGCGTAAAGAAATTAATAAGGCTTGTGAAGAATGCAATGAAGAATCACTTAAAGAAATATTAAAACAAGCTGAGCCGGTAACATTGTCAGCAGAAATGGCTTTACTCTCAGAGTTGTCAATGACTAAGATTTCATCGAATGAAGCATATGATCATGCATGGAAAAGGGCATGTAATGTTTTTGAAATTTCTTCTCAGCCTCAAATGAGAGAAAAGAGTCATATTAACGACTTGTCTTTGGCTATAAAAAGAATGATTGAGACAGAAAAAGGTTCTATTTTGTTTCAGAAACCATTAAATGCAATAAAAGCTATAGGTAATGAAAAATTGGCAGAAATAGACAACTCAATCACAATATGTAAGAATTTGATTGGAGATTTAAATAAACCGGATGATGAATTGCAGGAAAAGGAAGAAAACTTGGATAGGGCTGAGAGGCGTTTGTTGAAAAAAATAGATTCATTGGGAGATGATATAGATGCAGAGTTCAGAGATATTATTCGAAAGGGAAGGAATAATATGGAAGATGAAGTAGATGCAACTTGCCGTTCAATGTTGGCAATTGTTGGTAACTGGGGAAAATTTTCTAATGTTGATTCTATTATTCCAAAGTTGGATGCAGAAAAACAGAAACTTGTTACAAGAACTTTAAAAAGAGAGGTGGAGGCTTTGAGTGATATGGCTCGAAGTAAGGTTAAAGACTGTCTAGCAGAGTTTCTGAGTAATGTAGAAGATATATTATTTTCAAATATTCCAGATTTTGATTCACGTGATTTCTTAAAATCTGTTTCAAATGAAATTCAAATGGAGTTACGAAATGAAGATATGTTTACTTTTGATAATTCATCAGATGATGAAGACGAGTTTAGCTGGGGAAATTTTATAGGTGAATGTTTGTTTAATTTTCTGAATGGATATTCTTTTGGCGCATTAGGTTTTGTAACACGAGCTTTCACTCATGGTGATACCCAAAAAGAACTTGAAGTACATATTAATTCTATTAGTGGAAATTTTGATCCAATGCCGTTTCTTGAAAGTTTATATGTCAATAAAGAGAATATTATTGAATCAGTTAAGCAAAAGATTCTTGTAGAATTAATAAATCCAATGCAACAACAAATTGATGATATTAGAACAAAATTTAAAGATAAGAAGAAAGCATTAGAAGATGCTCAAGAAAAGCTTAAAACTTTAGAAAGAGAAAAACAAGAGTTAAATATTCAAGTTAACGAGATTAATCAAATATCGTTTTAAATAATAAAATACTACTACAATTCTTTTGTATTAATGGATTGTAGTAGTATAAAAACTTTTTTAATATGGAAGGCAGTATTCGTGAATGTCCGTGTTGTGGAGATATGATTTTAGGAAGAAGAAAAGTTCTTCTTAATTCTGATTTAAATAAAGAATCAGAAGATTCTAAGAGTAATTATGCATTTAATTGTCAAAAATGTAATTTGGAATGGTCATGGTATGACACTGATCCAAGACGAATTATAATAAATAATTATGTTAATAGATATAGAACCTCAATGAAAGGTAATCCTATGCCTCCACGAAAGGAAGATATAGGGGATAATCCATTTGATAATATATGGTATATTGTAGGTCTTGCATTATTACCTGTTATATTCTTGTTCTTATTACATATTTTGGCTTATGTTGCATATTTTTGTACGTTTACCTTATGGGATCCAACAGATACTACTTGGGGTTATATTACTGGATATAGTTATTGGGCTTTTATTATCACAGGTATTATTTTTGTATTTATGATTTGTAAATACGGATGGAATAAAGTTCAGATATCAATAAAATTCAAAGAAAAAATGAAAGAGTATCAAAATAAGTGTAATGAAAATAACAAGTTTAATGAATCCGTTAAAAGTGAACAGTTTAAAGAGTTGAATGAAATTCTTTCAAATAAAGGGTTTACTCCTGTTGAGAAAGAAAAATTTGATAAAATAATAGAGGATAAACAGCTTAAAGATGTGAATGATATTCTTTCTAATATAAGAAATGTTCCTATTGATGTATTATGATATTTTTTTCCCTTGGGAATTGGTAAAATAATTTTCAATTGTTCTTATCCATTTTAATGTCTTCATATAAAAAGATTTGGGAGAAAATGGAAAAAGAATGAACTTGCTTATATCATTAAAAATGAGTACAGAAAATAAAATATCAGAATATTTGGAATGCGGTTGCGAAGAAGCCAAGAAAGCTTTGGATGAACCGATTAGGTGGAGTAAGTAATTGCTTTTAATGTTTATGAAAGTCAATACAATGAATAAAGAAAATAAAAGATCAATATCAGAATGCTTTGAAACAGCCGAAAAGTGTTGGGAAGCCGGTCAATACGAAGAGGCATTCAAATGGTATAAATTAGCAGCGGAACAAGGTGACGCCGTGGCCCAATTTAATTTAGGAACTTGTTATTTTGGTGGTAAAGGTGTGGAACAAGATTATGGAGAAGCCGTGAAATGGTTTAAGAAAGCTGCTGAACAGGAACAAGCAAATGCGCAATATAATTTAGGACTTTGTTACGAGAAAGGCTTTGGAGTAGAACAAGACTATAAAGAGGCGGTGAAATTTTACACACTTGCTGCAAAGCAGGATTATTGGCCAGCACAAAATAATTTAGGATTGTGTTATGAGAATGGTTTGGGAGTTGTACAAGATTATGTGAAATCTGCGGAGTGCTACCGTGAGGCTGCAGAGCATGGAGGGACTGAAGCTCAATATAATTTGGGACGTTGTTATATGTTCGGTATAGGAACTGAAGAAAAACATACGGAGGCTGTAAACTTGTTCCGTAAGGCGGCAGAACAGGAACATACTATGGGACAATTCAATTTGGCAATATCTTATTTATATGGCCTGGGTATTGATAAAAATTATGATGAGGCGATTGAATGGTTCCGTAAGGCAGCGGAACAAGGGCATGCTGAGTCCCAATATTATTTGGGATGTATTTATAAGGAAAGTATAGGCGTAGATCAGGATTATTGCGAATCCGCAAAGTGGCATCGTATGGCAGCTGAGCAAGGTTATGTTAAGTCTCAATATAAATTGTCTCTTTATTATTACAATGGTAAAGGTGTAGAGCAAGATTATGAAGAAGCTGCTAAATGGTGCCGTAAGGCTGCGGAACAGGGAAATATCGATGCTCAATATAACTTAGGATATTTTTATGAATATGGTAAAGGCGTGGAGCTGGATTATGAAGAGGCTGTGAAATGGTATCGCTTAGCCGCAGATCAAGGAGATGCTGAAGCTCAATTTAAATTAGGATTATGTTATGAGAAAGGTTGGGGAGTTGTACAAGACCTTGAAGAGGCTGTAAAATGGTATCGCTTAGCAGCAGAACAAGGTGATGCTGATGCTCAGAATAATTTAGGTGCTTGCTATCAAGAAGGTGTTGGAGTAGAACAAAATTTTGTTGAAGCCGTCAAGTGCTTCCGTAATTCAGCAGAACAGGGGCATGTTGAAGCTCAATTTAAATTAGGATTATGTTATGAGAAAGGTTGGGGAGTTATACAAGATTTTGAAGAGGCTGTAAGAATGTATCGTATGGCAGCAGAACAAGGTGATGCTGATGCTCAGAATAATTTAGGTGCTTGCTATCAAGAAGGTGTTGGAGTAGAACAAAATTTTGAAGAATCTGCGAAGTGGTATCGTATGGCTGCGGAAAAAGGTCAAGTTAATGCTCAATATAATTTGGCTGTTTGTTATTTTAATGGTGAAGGTGTAGAGCATGATTATGGAGAGGCTGTAAAATGGTATCGCATGGCAGCAGAACAAGGTGATGCTGATGCTCAATATGACTTGGCTGGATGTTATTGTAATGGTTATGGTGTAGAGCAGGATATAGAAGAATCTGTAAAATGGTTGAGTCTTGCAGCAGAACAAGGTCATGCTTATGCTCAATACAAATTGGGCGTTTGTTATAAAAATGGCTGGGGCGTAGGAAAGGATGCAGAGAAGGCTGTTGAATGGTATCATAAGGCAGCTGAACAAGGAGTTATTGAGGCACAAAACGATTTAGGGGAGTGTTATATAGACGGTGATGGTGTAGAGCAGGATTATAATGAGGCAGCTATATGGCTCGGTAAGGCAGCTGAGCAGGGACATCCGGTAGCGCAATGTAATTTAGGCATTTGTTATGAAAATAGCTGGGGGGTAGAAGAGGATGCATGGGAAGCTGCTAAATGGTATCGTGAGGCTGCGGAGCAAGGTGATTCAGAAGCTCAAAATTATTTGGCTGTTTGTTATGAAAATGGTTACGGCGTGGAACAAAACATAGATAAAGCCATAGAATGGTATAGGAAAGCTTCCAATAACGGTTGCGAAGAAGCCAAGGAAGCTTTGGATGAATTGTTAAAGAGGAGGCAATAATAAGTCCTTTCTAAATGATAAGGCGTAATGTCGAGAAAGACTGGTTATTTTTATATGCTTTTGTCAATAACTGCATAACGTGATTGGTGTTTGCTGAAAAACGTTTATCTTTGTGCGACAGATGTTTTAGTGATATAGTGTAAATATAGAATTTCTATTGTATGTACGAAGATTTGATTCTACAATATGATTCATTAGTAGCAGAATATAAGAAAATAATTTCTGACAGATTCAGTAAAGCGGATTTTATTGAGTATAATGAAATTCTGTTTTCAGCACATAGTTGTGCCATAGAAGGTAATAGTTTCTCTGTAGATGAAACCCGTACTTTGAAGGAGAAAGGATTGGGTATGATTCCTCATGGAAAGACTCTTTTTGAAGCATTTGAGATTCTTGACCATTTCCAAGCATACGAGTATTTGTTGAATAATTTGGATAAACCGCTTACCGAGGAACTGCTGAAAGAAACTCACAGACTGTTGACAGAACATACGTTGGAGTATAAAACGAGGAATGATGAAGTTCCGAGTAAGCCCGGAGAATATACCACTGTGGATATGTGTGCCGGTGATACAATATTCGGAGAACATGAGAAGTTAATAAAACAGGTTCCTCGTCTTCTTGAAAGTACCCAGAAGGCTATAGATAGCGGTGAGGTACATCCTATGGTTATAGCCGCAAAGTTCCATGGTTTTTATGAGTATCTTCATCCGTTTCGCGATGGTAACGGACGTTTGGGAAGGCTTATGTCAAATTTTATTCTTCTCAAAATGGGACAACCATTGCTGATAATACCCAGCAGTAATAGAGAAGAATATATTGCAGCTTTAAAATATATAAAGAAGGAACGTACTGATGAATTTCTTATTGATTTCTTCTTTAAGACTTCTATTAACAGACTTCAGTATGAAATATCTGAGAAGAAGAATCTTACGGATAATTTTATAGACGGTTTTCGTTTTGTTTCAGATGTCAAAAATGGTAAATAATGTCGAAATACTCGTTTGATTCTTTTGCAAAGTGTTTGAAAACCTTCTTTAAAAAAAGAAAAGTGGATAAGAATTATGTGAAAATCATAAACTTATCCACTTTTCTTTTTATTCTCTATTTTTTCTTATAAATTTGCAGCCTAAATTTGGGAAGGCTGTAGCCTGGATAAAAGATAATTAGATAAAACAACATAAACTATGAGTAGCAAATTTACTGAATATTCTCAGCTGAACCTGTCTGAAGTTAACAAAGAGGTGCTGAAGAAATGGGATGAGAATGATGTATTCTCAAAGAGTATGACTGAACGTGAAGGTTATCCTTCGT
The DNA here is from genome assembly GCA_018884025.1 of Candidatus Phocaeicola faecipullorum. Taxonomy (GTDB): domain Bacteria; phylum Bacteroidota; class Bacteroidia; order Bacteroidales; family Bacteroidaceae; genus Phocaeicola; species Phocaeicola faecipullorum. The sequence continues at coordinate 15,372 of JAHLFB010000058.1, read as the reverse complement.
ATGTATTCTATGAAGGTCCTCCTTCGGCTAATGGTATGCCGGGTATTCACCACGTTATGGCTCGTACTATCAAGGATACATTCTGCCGCTTCAAAACCATGAAAGGATTTCAGGTAAAGCGTAAGGCAGGATGGGATACTCACGGACTTCCTGTAGAACTTGGTGTGGAAAAGGCTCTTGGAATCACTAAAGAGGATATCGGTAAAACAATCTCTGTGGCAGAATACAATCATCACTGCCGTACTGACGTCATGAAGTTTACTAAGGAATGGACTGACCTTACTCATAAGATGGGTTACTGGGTGGACCTTGAAAATCCTTATATCACATACGACAACCGTTACATAGAAACTTTGTGGTGGCTCCTGAAACAGCTTTACGGAAAAGGCTTGTTGTACAAAGGTTATACAATCCAGCCATATTCTCCTGCTGCAGGTACAGGACTTAGCTCTCACGAACTTAACCAGCCTGGTTGCTACCGCGATGTTAAGGATACAACTGTTGTAGGACAGTTCAAGATGAAGAACCCGAAACCTGAAATGGCTCAGTGGGGTACTCCTTACTTCATAGCTTGGACTACTACTCCTTGGACATTGCCTTCAAATACAGCTCTTTGCGTTGGCCCGAAGATTGACTATGTAGCTGTACAGACTTATAACGGTTATACAGGCGAGAAGATGACTGTAGTTCTGGCAAAACCTCTTCTTTACACTCATTTCAACAAGAAAGCTGAAGATATAGCTCTTGAAGACTATAAGCCGGGCGACAAGCTTATCCCGTTCAAGGTGGTAGGCGAGTACAAAGGTACTGACCTTGTAGGTATGGAATACGAACAGCTTATCCCATGGGTTAAACCTGTTGAGGCTACAGCTGATGGATGGGTAGAGGCTTCTGCTAAGGCTTTCCGCGTAATCCCTGGTGATTATGTAACAACAGAAGACGGTACAGGTATCGTACATATCGCTCCTACATTCGGTGCCGACGACGCCAATGTGGCTCGTGCAGCAGGAATTCCTTCTTTGTTTATGATTAACAAGAAGGGCGAGACTCGTCCTATGGTTGACCTTACAGGTAAGTTCTATCTGTTGGACGAACTTGATGAGGCTTTCGTGAAGGAATGTGTAAATGTTGACGCTTATAAAGAATATCAGGGACGTTGGGTTAAGAATGCATACGACCCTCAGTTCACTGTTGACGGCAAGTATGACGAAAAAGCAGCTCAGGCTGCTGAATCGCTTGATATCTATATCTGCATGATGATGAAGCAGAACAATCAGGCATTCAAGATTGAAAAGCATGTACACAACTATCCTCACTGTTGGCGTACAGACAAACCGGTGCTTTACTATCCGTTGGACAGCTGGTTTATCCGTTCTACTGCAGCTAAAGACCGTATGATAGAATTGAACAAAACTATCAACTGGAAACCAGAATCAACTGGTACAGGACGTTTCGGCAAGTGGCTTGAAAACCTGAACGACTGGAACTTGAGCCGTTCTCGTTATTGGGGTACTCCGCTTCCTATCTGGCGTAACGATGAAGGCGAAGAATTGTGCATCGGTTCTGTAGAGGAACTTTATAATGAAATAGAAAAGTCTGTAGCTGCTGGCTTCATGGCAGAAAATCCATATAAGAAGCTTGGTTTCGTTCCAGGACAGTACAGCAAGGAAAACTACGATAAGATAGATTTGCACCGTCCTTACGTTGACGATATCATTCTGGTTTCTGAAAGTGGCAAGCCGATGAAACGTGAATCAGACCTTATCGACGTTTGGTTCGATTCTGGTGCTATGCCATATGCACAGCTTCACTATCCTTTTGAAAACAAGGAAATAGTTGACAACCGTTCTTACTATCCTGCCGATTTCATTGCTGAAGGTGTTGACCAGACCCGTGGATGGTTCTTTACACTTCATGCAATCGCTACTATGGTGTTCGACAGTGTGGCTTACAAGAATGTTATCTCTAACGGTCTTGTACTCGACAAAAACGGAAACAAGATGTCTAAGCGTCTTGGTAATGCAGTCGATCCGTTCTCTACAATCGAGAAGTTCGGTTCAGACCCATTGCGCTGGTACATGATTACCAATGCTTCTCCATGGGATAACCTGAAGTTCGATACTGAAGGTGTGGACGAGGTAAGACGTAAATTCTTCGGAACACTTTACAATACATATTCATTCTTTGCACTTTATGCAAATGTCGATGGTTTCTGCTATGCAGAGAAAGATGTACCGATGGAAGAACGTCCTGAAATAGACAGATGGATATTGTCATTGCTCAACTCTTTGATTAAGGATGTTGATGCTTGCTATAATGATTATGAACCAACCAAGGCAGGTCGTCTGATTACAGACTTCGTGAACGACAATTTGAGTAACTGGTATGTACGTCTGAACCGTAAGCGTTTCTGGGGAAGCTCAATGTCAACAGACAAGCTTTCTGCTTACCAGACTCTGTATGTATGTCTTGAGACAGTTGCCAAACTGATGGCTCCTATAGCTCCTTTCTATGCAGACCGTCTGTATATGGACCTTGTAAATGTTACAGGACGCGACAATGTGGTTTCTGTTCACCTTGCTAAATTCCCTGTTGCCGACGAAAGTCTGATAAACAAGGAACTTGAAGCACGTATGCAGATGGCACAGGATGTCACTTCAATGGTACTTGCACTTCGTCGTAAGGTTAATATCAAGGTGCGTCAGCCGCTGCAGTGTATCATGGTTCCTGTTGTTGACGAAGATCAGAAACGTCATATCGAAGCAGTTAAGGATTTGATTCTTAGTGAAGTTAACGTTAAGGAAATCAAGTTCGTTGAAGGAGCGTCAGGCGTATTGGTTAAGAAAGTTAAGTGTGATTTCAAGAAACTTGGTCCTAAGTTCGGAAAACAGATGAAAGCTGTAGCTGCCGCTGTTGCAGAAATGTCGCAGGAAGCAATTGCAGAACTTGAAAAGAACGGTTCTTACACATTTGCTCTTGACGGAGGTAACGCCGTTATCGAAACTGCCGATGTTGAAATCTTCAGCGAAGACATCCCAGGATGGCTTGTTGCCAATGAAGGTCGTCTGACTGTAGCTCTTGAAGTGACTATAACCGAAGAACTCAGACGCGAAGGTATAGCACGTGAACTTGTAAATCGTATTCAGAACATCAGAAAGAGTAGCGGATTTGAAATAACTGATAAAATAAATATCACTTTATCAAGAAATTCCAATACAGATGATGCTGTAAATGAATATAATAATTATATTTGCAACCAAGTTTTGGCTAACTCACTTGAATTGGCAGATGAAGTTGCTGAAGGTACAGAACTTAACTTTGACGACTTCTCTCTGTTTGTGAAAGTTACAAAACAGTGATAAATGTTCTCATCTGCCGGGTGTTGTAACATCTGGCAGGTACTATTATTAATTTTAAAACTTAAACACTATGGCTGAGAAAACAAGGTATTCTGACGCTGAACTCGAGGAGTTCCGTGCCATTATAATGGAAAAGCTTCAGCTCGCAGAACGCGACTATGAGAAACTTAAAAGCAGCATTATGAATGCTGACGGTAATGATACAGATGATACATCACCTACGTATAAAGTATTGGAAGAAGGTGCCAGCACTTTGTCGAAGGAAGAAACAACCCGTCTGGCATCTCGTCAGCTTAAATTTATTCAGAACCTGCAGGCAGCTTTGGTACGTATAGAAAACAAAACATACGGTATTTGCCGTGAAACAGGTAAACTTATACCTAAGGAACGTCTTCGCGCAGTACCTCATGCTACTTTAAGTATTGAAGCAAAACAACAAGGTAAGAAGTAATTTTTAACTTATTAAATTGAGAATCGAAGTCTTTTCGGTTCTCAATTTTTTAAAATGTTTTTCATTGGCATAGTGCTTTTTGTTTATAAAAGATTTACATAGGTATTTTATATGAACAAAATATTTTCTCAAGGCAGGATGGCGGCCATTATTGTGGCAGTAGTTTTAATCATAGATCAGGTTATAAAGATCTGGGTTAAGACTAATATGTTTCTGCATCAGAACTATAAGATTACGGACTGGTTCTATATCTATTTTACTGAAAATAACGGTATGGCCTTCGGACTGGAGATTTTTGCAAAATTGTTTCTTACAATCTTCAGAATTGTGGCTGTAATATTGATAACTTGGTATATCAGCAAGCTGGTTAGACAGCCCAAGAAGGTAAAGAACGGATATATAGTATGTCTGTCACTGGTTCTTGCCGGAGCGATAGGAAATATTATAGACTGTGTATTTTACGGTGAGATATTCAGCGAAAGTACAAGAACTCAGATTGCCAGTTTCGTTTCTTTGGGTGAAGGATATTCGGATTGGCTCCACGGAAAAGTTGTGGACATGTTATATTTCCCTATAATAGATACTTATTGGCCGGACTGGATGCCATTGGTAGGAGGGGAGCATTTCATTTTCTTCAGTCCTATTTTTAATTTTGCCGATGCTGCTATAAGTTGTGGTATAATAGCCTTGCTTATTTTTTATAGCGGTTATCTGAATTCTCTGTCTCATTCCGACAAAAAATAATCAATACATAATTTTATGGACAAATATTTGCGCTTAATTCTTTTAGGAACAATATTTATATGTGTGGCTTGTGGAAAGCAGATCCCAGGAGATATTATACAGCCTGCCGATATGGAGGAGCTTTTGTATGATTATCATCTGGCTCTTACCATGGGTAATGATTTAAGCTATTCCGACAGGTATAAGCGTGAATCTTATAAAAACTATGTATTCAATAAGCATGGAGTGACAGAGGCTGAATTTGATTCATCCATGGTGTGGTACACCAGAAACAGTAAGGTTTTGACTGACATTTACAAGAACTTGCAGAAGCGTTATGAAATGGAAGAAGAACAGATGCGTTCGGAGTTGAACAAGCGTAGCGGTCAGATTTCCGTCTCGTTGTCTGGAGATTCTGTTGATGTATGGTCCGACAGAGACTTGTATTGGCTTACATCATCGCCTCTCACTAACAGACTTATGTTTGACTTGAAGGCTGATACAACTTTCCATAAGAAAGATATTCTGGTATTTGTTGCAGACTATAACTTTCTGTCATATCAGAAGAATGATGCAAAAGCTGTAGTTTCAATGAATGTTGAATTCAAGAATGACAGTACACAAGGTGTATCAAAGGTGATAAGCAAATCGGGCAAGGATTATGTAGTATTGAAACCGGATTCAGCTTTTGAATACAAGAGTATAAACGGATTTGTATATTTCAGCAATCCTGACAGTGTGGATGTTTCTGTGCTTATCAACAATATTAAACTTATCCGTTACAGGGACGGCAGTTTCGATTCATCTCTTTTAAGTAATCCGGTCTCATCCGAAAGGAATAAATCTAAATCGGTTACTGAAGAAACTGAAAATAAGGGAAAAACCGATGTGCGTACTTCTGAAAGAAAAGTAAGGACACCGGGTAATGAAATACAGAAAATAAAAGCTGTATCCGAAAAATAATGTATGATGAAGAAATTCGCTTCACACCGGCTTTATATACCTCATCTTGACTTATTTCTGAGAAATCAGGTGGTCGAGATAGATGATTACACCGGTATTATTGTCTCTTATTATCCTTTTAAGGAAGAAACTGGCTTTACAGAATGGCTCAACGGATTGATAGTCCTTTCGTATAACACTGTTTTGATATCTCTAAAATCGGAAGGTTTCCCATCTGGAGAGTTTAATGTTATGTACATAGACAAAGATAAAAATATAAGGAGTGTATTGCCGCCGCATGGTGGTGATACACTCCTTAATGCTTATTATATTACGTCTTTCAATGTTTCCGAAATGTGCTTTTCTTCTGACAGCAGAGCGGTGAAACTGATTTAAATCTGTCTTCTTCTAAATTCGGAACATACAATTGCCGTTGCTACAGCCACATTCAGTGAGTCTGTTGTTTCGTTTCCCTGTGGGTAGTTTGGTATCAGTATCTTTCTGTTTACCATTTCTGCGACATCTTTGCTAATACCGTTTCCTTCATTACCCATTATAATAAGACCGTTTGTTGAAAGTTCCGTTTCATAGATATTCTTTCCGTCGAGGAAAGTTCCGAAAACAGGAGTGTCGCCTAGACTGGCGATTAATTCTTTTATATCGCAGTAATGGAGTCTTACTCTAGCCAGAGCTCCCATGGTTGCCTGTACCGTTTTAGGTCCGAAAGCATCGGCTGTTCCATGTGAGCAATATATGTTTTTTATTCCAAACCAGTCGGCTATTCTTATTATTGTTCCCAGATTTCCAGGGTCCTGCACATCGTCGAGTGCAAGGCATAATTCCCTTTTGGGTGTTTCATACGACACTGTGTATGAAGGCGTTTCAAAAACAGCCAGGACGTCTTGTGGAGTTTTGAGAAGACTTGCTCGTGAAAGATCGTCTTTTTCAACTGCGATAATCTCTTCAGCCTTTATGTTATTGTTTGATTTTATCCATTCTGCTGTAGCAACCAGCATTTTGCATACGAAATGTGGAGCAAGGTCGGATACCAGTTTGTTTCCTTCAGCCAGGAATACACCATTTTCTTTCCTGAACTTTTTCAGTTCCAGCGAACGTATGAATTTTATTTTGTTTTTACTGAGCATATTTTGTTGAATGATATTATTTACCGGCAAAGCTAAGAAGATATTTTCAATTATCAGTTATGCGTAATCGGATAATTTTCATTTACATATATAGTGTTAGTGGATTTTTATGTACATTTGCAAATAAAAATAATTTACTTGACGGAATGATGAAATTGGTTCGTATATACATATATATCATAACGGTAGCATTGTTGCTGGGCGGATGTTCCGTAAGTAAATTTATTCCGGAGGGGCAGTATCTGCTTGATGAAGTACACATAAGCAGTGACAATAAGGAGATAAAATCATCCGAGATGTATTCTTATGTCCGTCAAAAGCCCAATTCCAAATGGTTTAGTCTTGTCAAGTTGCCAATGTACATTTATTGTGCATCAGGCAAGGACTCTACGAAATGGATAAACAAGATACTTCGTAAGATGGGTGATGCTCCAAGGATATACGATGCTGATGTGGCTGAAGAAACCCGCTTGCAGATTCTTGGAGCGGTGCAGAATAAAGGCTACCTTGGAGCTCAGGTATCTCTTGAGGAAAGAACAAAGAAAAACAAACTAGACACTTATTACAAGATATCTTCCGGCCGTCCGTATGTTGTTTCTTCCATGAAGTATAATATAGAGGATTATGTTATACGGGGATTGTTAATGAAGGATTCCGTCAGCAGCAATTTGAAAGAAGGTATGGTATTCAATGTCAATGTACTTGAAGATGAGAGAAACAGAATCACCCAGTATCTTCTCAACAGAGGGTTCTACAGGTTTAATAAGGATTATATTACTTTCCAGGCAGATACAGTCGGTGGCACGTATCAGATAGACCTTACCATGAATATAGCCTTGAGCGACCGTACAGAAGGAAATTTAGTACCTTTGCACCGACAGTATAAGATAAGAAGCGTAAACTATCTTATGGATATGGATAATGTTCCGGCTGTGACTTCCGCTTTGTCATCGGATACAGTCAGATACGATGGAATAAATATTTTATACGACAAGGAACTGTTTCTTCGTCCGGGAGTGATTTCTTCCCATAACAGGATAGTTCCCGGAAAATTGTATTCCAACCGTGATGTTATGGCTACATATTCTTCTTTGTCGCGTCTTGGTATATTGAAATATTCCAATATAAGGTTTGCAGAACATGTTGAGAATGATTCGGCTTATCTCGATGCTTTTGTCTCGTTGTCAAGAAACAAGAACAAAATGCTTTCATTCCAGATAGAAGGAACAAACTCAGCCGGTGACCTTGGTGCGGCGGCATCAGTAACATATACACACAGAAACCTGTTTAAAGGTTCTGAAACTTTTAATATCAAGGTGCGTGGAGCATACGAGGCAGTGACCGGTCTTGAAGGTTATGCCAATAACAATTATACAGAATATGGAGTGGAAAGCAGTCTTGAGTTTCCTGAATTTATGTTCCCTTTTCTGAAGTCTGATTTCAAAAAAAGTGTGAATGCAAATTCTCAGGTCAGTGCCAAATACAACTGGCAGATAAGACCGGAGTTTGAACGAACACTTGCGTCTGCCGCATGGAGTTACAGATGGAACAGCAGAAAAAGAGCCAGTCACAGACTTGATGTGCTTGACATAAACTATATCTACATGCCATACAGATCGAATACCTTTATAGAATATCTTAATTATATGGATGAAATAAATCCGCTTTTGAGATATAGTTACGAGGATTTGTTCATTGTCAGATTAGGATATACATATACTTATAACAGCGCTGGGGTATCCACACAGCAGACGGCAAAGAAAAGTTCATATTCCATACGTTTCAATATAGAAGAGTCAGGAAATCTCATTTACGGATTTTCAAAACTGATACATAAAAGACCGTCCGATGGAGAGTCTTTCAGAATGGGAAATATCAGTTTTGCCCAATATGTAAAGGCCGATTTGGATTATGCCAAAAACATAATGATAGACGAAAGAAACTCTTTGGTATTCCATATAGGAACGGGTATAGCCGTACCGTACGGGAATTCCAAAAGTTTGCCATTTGAAAAACTCTATTTCTCAGGAGGCGCAAACAGTGTGAGAGGATGGAGTGTGCGTTCGCTTGGACCAGGCCGTTACGGAGGTGCGGCGGGATCGCTTGATTATGTTAATCATACAGGAGATATAAAACTCGACCTGAACGTTGAATACAGGACGCATCTTTTCTGGAAACTTAACGGAGCGGCGTTTATAGATGCAGGAAATGTGTGGACACTGAAAAGGCGATATTCCGATTCCACAGGTCAGTTTGCTTTCAAACGTTTTTATAAGGAGATAGCGGTGTCGTACGGTCTGGGTGTCCGTTTCGACCTTGATTTTCTTATAATCAGGTTTGACGGTGGTATGAAAGCCATAAACCCTATGGGAAAAGGCAAATACAGGTTCCCGGTTATAATACCTGATTTCTCACGTGACTTTGCTTTCCACTTTGCTGTGGGATATCCGTTCTGACAATATCTGATTAAAAAAATACTATATATGGCAAAAATAGAAACTAAAATTTATACTCGCGAAGAACTTGCGGAGCTTGAGGCATGGTTTAAGGGCATACAGCTGCCGGAGTCTCTCCAGCTGGATAAAGCTACTTTTATTCCGGATGTCAGGGAAACACTCGACAGACTTGTTCTACAGGCCGAAATAAACTGTGACAACCCTAAAATGCAGGGGCCTATTTACCTTTTGGAACGCCTGAAAGCCAAGCTCGAAGAAACTCAAAAGTGAATATAATTGCATAAGTCAAAAACATATACTAACTTTGTCGTTCAAAAGATTAAAAATACTCATAATATGTTTAGAAGTCATACTTGTGGCGAGTTGAGACTTGCCGATGCAGGCAAAAACGTGACGCTGGCCGGATGGGTTCAGCGTGCCCGCAAAATGGGAGGAATGACATTCGTTGACCTCCGCGACCGTTATGGTATTACACAGTTGGTTTTCAATACCGATGTTAATGCCGACCTCTGTGAGAAAGCAAATCATCTGGGACGTGAGTTCGTAATCCAGGTTACAGGTACCGTGAGCGAACGTTCAAGCAAAAACAATAATATTCCTACAGGCGATATTGAAATCATCGTTTCCGAACTCAATATCCTGAATGCAGCCCAGACTCCTCCTTTTACAATCGAAGACAATACTGACGGTGGCGATGACCTTCGTATGAAGTACCGTTATCTTGACCTTCGCCGTACAGCTGTGCGCAAGAATCTGGAGTTGCGTCACCGTATGACAATGGAAGTACGCCGTTATCTTGACAGCAAGGGATTCCTTGAAGTGGAAACTCCTATGCTTATCGGTTCTACTCCAGAAGGAGCGCGCGACTTCGTTGTTCCTTCACGTATGAATCCGGGACAGTTTTATGCGCTTCCACAGTCTCCTCAGACACTTAAGCAGCTGCTTATGGTTTCCGGCTTCGACCGTTATTTTCAGATTGTAAAATGTTTCCGCGACGAAGACCTTCGTGCCGACCGTCAGCCTGAGTTTACTCAGATAGACTGCGAGATGAGCTTCGTTGAACAGGAAGATATCATCAACATGTTCGAGGGAATGGCAAAACATCTGTTCAAGGAATTGCGCAGTGTTGAGCTTACTGAACCGTTCATCCGTATGCCTTGGGCAGACGCAATGAAATATTACGGTAGCGACAAACCTGATTTGCGTTTCGGAATGAAACTCGTAGAACTGATGGACATCCTCAAAGGTTACGGTTTCTCTGTATTCGACAATGCTGCATACATCGGAGGTATCTGTGCCGAAGGTGCCGCTACATATACACGCAAGCAGCTTGACCAGCTGACTGAATTCGTTAAACGTCCTCAGATTGGTGCGAAGGGATTGGTTTATGCACGTATTGAGGCCGACGGTAATGTGAAGTCAAGCGTTGATAAGTTCTATTCACAGGAAGTTCTGCAGAAGATGAAAGAAGCATTCTGCGCAAAACCGGGTGATTTGATTCTTATCCTCAGCGGCGACGATGTGATGAAGACACGCAAGCAGCTTTGCGAACTCCGTCTTGAAATGGGTAATCAGTTGGGATTGCGCGACAAAAATAAATTTGCTTGTCTGTGGGTTGTTGACTTCCCGATGTTCGAGTGGAGCGAAGAAGAAGGCCGCTTGATGGCTATGCACCATCCGTTCACTCATCCTAAGGATGAAGATATCGCACTTCTTGATACTGACCCTGCTGCAGTTCGTGCAGATGCATACGATATGGTTATCAACGGTGTTGAAGTAGGAGGTGGTTCAATCCGTATCCACGACTCTCAGCTTCAGGCCAAGATGTTTGAAATCCTTGGATTTACTCCAGAAAAGGCACAGGAACAGTTCGGCTTCCTGATGAACGCCTTCAAGTTCGGTGCGCCTCCTCACGGTGGTCTTGCTTACGGTCTTGACCGTTGGGTATCACTCTTTGCCGGTCTGGATTCAATCCGCGACTGTATAGCATTCCCTAAGAACAATTCTGGAAGAGATGTCATGCTTGACGCTCCAGGTTACCTCGACCAGAAACAGCTTGATGAACTTAACCTGATTGTTGATATCAAGGAAAAGAACTGATAAATATTTTTACATATAAATTAAGGCACGGATATAGGTGGTTTTTGGCTATTCCTGTTTCCGTGCCATATTTTTGATTTTAATTGATGAAAGAAACAGTACGCATCATACGATTTGTCATAGTAGGAACGCTTAATGCCATTATCGCAGCATTAGTGGTATGGTTGCTTATGGATATCTGTAATCTTGACTATATGATAGCCAACATTTCAGCATATACGGCTGCCCAGATAAATAATTTCCTATGGTGCAAGTATTGGATTTTTCCTCTTGATAAAGAAACAAAAAAGAACAGCATCCAGCGTCAGATACTGTTCTTCCTTATAGCTTTTGTCATGGCGTATAGCGCTCAGTTTATATTCCTTCTTGTACTTGTTGAGCTTCTCCACTTCAATGAATATCTTGCCCAGTTCTTGGGACTGTTTGTCTATGGAGCGGTAAACTTCATAAGCAACAAGCTTATAACTTTCAAATAACCGGACAGGTTACCGTTGTCTTATGCCATGTCGTTGAGGTCTTTGTCCTCCAGATAACTCATATTGTTTTTTGTTATCACATCTCTGGTCTTTGCGACATCGTCAGTACGGAACACCAGGATACCTTTTCCGTCCAGCAGGAACGAATACAGATATGATATACCTATGCCTGCGTCGGTGAAACTCTTTATCGCATCGGCTGCCCTTCCAGGATAATTGTCGAGTGTTATGGCAAACACTTCTGATACGTTTGCCGATATGCCGGCATTGTTCAGTGTCTGGAATGCTCTCTGTGGGTCTGAGCATATAATTCTGTAGATACCGTATTCCACTGTGTCCGAGATAGTCGAAGCTATCAGTTGTATTTCTGCCTCTTTCAGCAGTTCAAGAACCTTCAGCAGTGTTCCCGATTTGTTTTCCACAAATACGGATAGTTGATGTACTGTCATGTCTTTATATCTTTAAATTAATGTTTTACGTAAATCTCTCACTCTCACGGATTTTCCTTCCTGTTTCGGCAGGCTTCCCTTTGGTACCAGCTTCACGATTGGGGTAATCAGTATTTCGTCTTTCAGCTGGCGTGTTATTTCCTTTGTCAGTTTTTGCAGTGAGCCGAAGTCGTCGGTAAATTCATTCAGTTCCACTTCTACCGTCATCTCGTCGTTCGCATCGAGGTTTGTCAGCGTAATCAGATAGTCCGAGCCAAGTTCATTGAACTGCATGAGTATTGTCTCTATCTGTATAGGGAATATGTTGACCCCCTTAAGTATGATCATGTCGTCGCTTCTTCCTTTCATGCGGTCCAGGCGTCTGTGATGACGTCCGCACTTGCATTCTCCCGGAAGAAATCTTGTCAGGTCTCTTGTCCTGTATCGCAGGAGCGGCATCGCCTCGCGGTTTATGGTCGTAAGCACCAGTTCTCCCACTTCTCCGTCTGGTACCGGTTCCAGTGTCTCAGGATTTACTATTTCCACTATGTAGTAATCTTCCCATATGTGTAGTCCGTTCTGTTCCGTACATTCGAAAGCCACGCCCGGTCCACACATTTCTGACATTCCGAACGAGTTGTAAGCCTTCACTCCGAGCATTTTTTCTATTCTCTTTCTTTGTTCCTCCGAGTGCGGTTCTGCTCCGATTATCAGTGTTCTGAGTTTGGTGTCTCTCACAGGGTCTATACCCATTTCCTCCATTACCTCGTGCAGGCGTCCTGCATAGCTCGGTATGGCGTGAAGCGCTGTAGTTCCGAAGTCGGTAATGAATTTAATCTGTCGTTTTGTGTTTCCAGCCGCAGCCGGTACAGTCAGCATACCCAGTCTTTCAGCACCGTACTGGAAACCCAGTCCGCCGGTGAACATACCGTATCCCGAAGAGTTCTGGAATATATCTCCGGCTCTCAGTCCTACCATGTGCAGACAGCGTGCCACGGCATTTGCCCATTCGTCAAGGTCTTTCTGAGTGTGAAGTATTACGGTAGGTGTTCCGGTGGTACCGCTTGATGAGTGCAGTCTTACCACGTCCTTCAGTGGTACAGCGGCAAGTCCGTAAGGATAGTTGTCGCGCAAGTCCTGTTTTGTGGTGAACGGTATTTTTCTTATGTCGTCAAGCGTTTGTATATCTTCAGGTTTCAGATTACATTCCTCGAACCGTTTTCTGTAGAAAGGAGAGTTCATGCAGTGTTTTACTGTTTTCTTCAGTCTTTCCAGTTGCAGTTTCTCTATTTCCTCCCTTGTCATAGTCTCCATTTCCGGATGGAGATATTTGCAGTCGTTTTCCATTATGATAATTATTTGTAAGGTTTATATTCTAAATGTCACGGCTGTTGTGCCGTTTGGTATCATGTTGAAATTATAACAACCGCAAAATTAGAAAAAATCATTAAACCGGCAAGAAAAAATTTCATTTTTACCGATTTAATGATTTTTATATGTCAATTTGTTGTAGTTTTTATTCGTTTTCTATCTTTTTCAGGTATCCTGCCGGTATATCCACCATTGCGCATCCCAGCATGTTCAGCCTTACCGACATCTGGCATTTTCCGTCCGTGTCAATAAGTTCTCCTTTCAGTCCTGCCAGCGGTCCTTTTACCACTTCCACCTTTTCCCCGGGTTTTAGCGGTTCGCTTATGAAGCGCACAGTTTCTTCCGAGTAATCCAGCATAAACATAAAGCGTTTCATTTCTTCGTCCCTTATTATTGCCGGTTTGTGTGTAGCCTTGTCTATCATTGTGCCGTTTATCGAAGACACTGATTTCAAGACCTCAATTCTGGTCTTTTCGTCTGTTCTTATAAAAATAATCATCGGAATGACCACTTCTTTCACCTTTTTCTTTCTGTCGCTCCATTGTTTTACCGTCTCTTGTAGCGGCAGGTAGTTTCTTACTCCCATATTATCCAGCTTTTCCGCTGTTTTTTTTTCGTGATGCATTTTTACATACATCGCATACCAGTGTTCATTCTCCATTTTTATAAATAATTTAGCTTGTAAAAGTGCTTTGCATTCATTAATCTCGCAAGTATGGTGATACAAAAATATAAATAAAAATCAATAGAGCATTTTTATTCGGAAAAACTTTCTTTCTCTATTGTTTTCATTATTTTTTCATTTATGTTGTGAGGTATGTTTTTTTTATTAATTTTGTTGTACCGAATGATAATAAAAACAGATTTTATATGAATGAAGTTGAGGTTAGAATAATAGGATTGTCTGATTTGCTGAAACCTTCAACAGCGCATGCAATGATATTGGAAGAAGTGATTGGCACTGAACCGAAAAGGCGACTTGCGATGATTATCGGCGACAGGGAAGCTACCGACCTGAGAACATGTATGTTCGACTGCAAGTCGCCTCGTCCGCTCACCTATGACATGGTGCGTTCTTTGCTTTTCGAGGCTGGAGTTACGATAGTAAAAGCAGTGATATACGATGTCAATGGCGGAGTATTCAGTTCATACCTTTACTGTCTGCGCCCTGACGGCAGTGAGTTCAAGATAGATTCGCGTCCTACTGATGCCCTGTCCTTGTCGCTCAAGATAGGCTATCCGGTGTATGTCCTGGAGGATTTGCTTGAGAAGGAAAAGATACGCATTGTTACCCCCGATGGCTCCGGATTCAGTATGCCTCTTAATTCAGTAGCGACGGACATGCTTAAGATGGATCTTGAGGCGGCGATTAATAATGAAGATTACGAAAGGGCGGCTATGTTGAGGGATGAGATTTCAAGAAGAGCCAGTAAAGGTTGATGTTAATGGATGTATATATTTGTGGTAAAACTAAAGTATAAATGAAATAAAAGTTAAATTGATTCATTTTTGTCGGTGTTTTATATGTTACATAACATAAAACCTGTATATTTGCACTGTGTTTTTCATGGTATTAGATTTAAGGTTAATGAAGATTGGGAGTCTGGGAAGATTCCCTTTTTTTATGTTTAATTGTTTTAGAGAAAAACGCCTCGTTTTTTTGATTAAAATGACGAAGCATTTCAGATGAAACGACGAAGAGTTTTTTTTATGTACTAAAACTACGATTATTATGGAAACAGAAACTATAAAACTATTGAAAGAGTGGGCAGCCACTTACCATTGTGCATCGTTCATTCCCGACGATCCTGTACAGTTCCCTCACAGATATACCGAACAGTGTGACATAGAGATTTCAGGTCTGCTTACGGCTGTCCTCAGCTTCGGCAACCGCAAGATGATACTCCGCAAGGCGGATGAG
>JAHLFB010000057.1 GCA_018884025.1 Candidatus Phocaeicola faecipullorum | reverse complement strand
CTCGCAACCAACTGTGCACAAAGACATTCCGACAATGATATACGGAACACTTTTCTTAAAGAAATTTGTTTTCATATAAATAAATAGATTATTGAGTTATAACGCAAACTTACGGAATTTCTTTTTCATTGTCAATCTCTTTATCAAAACTTATCACAAATATCCATAATTGGGCGGAACTTTGAAATATTTTATGTACCTTTGGACTTCGGTATAAAAATTACATAAAACTACTTATATGGAAAATAGAAGTTTAGTTACAATTGCCGGACATTCCAAGGAAAAAATACTTTACCTTTTGGAAATGGCAAGAGAATTTGAGAAGAAGCCGAACCGTAGCCTTCTGGCTGGAAAAATAGTGGCAACACTGTTTTTTGAACCGTCAACTCGTACACGCCTTAGTTTTGAAACAGCCGCAAACCGTCTTGGTGCCAAAGTAATAGGATTTACTGACCCGAAGGTAACAAGCTCATCGAAAGGCGAAACGCTGAAGGATACCATCATGATGGTAAGCAACTATGCTGACATCATAGTAATGAGACACTATCTGGAAGGTGCGGCAAGATATGCTAGCGAAGTAACAAAAGTGCCAATAGTAAATGCCGGAGACGGTGCAAACCAACATCCTTCGCAAACAATGCTGGACTTATATTCCATATACAAGACACAGGGTACTCTAGAAAATCTGAACATCTATATGGTGGGCGACCTGAAATACGGACGTACTGTACATTCACTGTTGATGGCAATGCGCCATTTCAACCCTACATTCCATTTTATTGCACCGGACGAACTGAAAATGCCGGAAGAATACAAAATATACTGCAAGGAACATAATATCAAATATGTGGAACACACGGAATTCAATGAAGATGTCATAGCAGATGCTGACATTCTTTACATGACACGTGTACAGAGAGAACGTTTCACCGACTTGATGGAGTACGAAAGAGTTAAAGATGTATATATTCTGAACAACAAGATGCTGGACAAAACACGTCCTAACCTGCGCATCCTACACCCGCTGCCAAGAGTAAACGAAATAGCTTACGACGTTGATGAAAATCCAAAGGCTTACTATTTCCTGCAAGCACAAAATGGACTGTATGCCCGACAGGCTATTCTTTGCGATGTATTGGGAATCACACTTGACGAGGTGAAAGCTGATACTGATAAATAAATCACAGAATATAAACATAAATATGATTATGAACGAAAAAAAAGAACTGCAGGTAGCCGCACTTGAGAACGGCACTGTGATAGACCATATACCGTCCGACAAACTTTTCACCGTAGTTTCATTGCTGAACCTCAAGGACATGGATAACAACATCACTATAGGTTACAATCTTGAAAGCAAAAAACTTGGCAAAAAAGGTATAATTAAAATTGCTGACAAATTCTTCAGCGACGAGGAAATAAACCGTATCTCAGTAGTTGCATCAAATATCAGGCTTAACATTATCAGAAACTACGCTGTAGTAGAAAAGAAAGAAGCCATAATGCCGGACGAACTGAAAGGCATTGTTAAATGCAATAATCCTAAATGTATCACAAACAACGAACCTATGCAAACATGGTTCCACGTGACAGATAAAGAAAAAGGACTGCTTAAATGTCACTACTGTGAAAAAGAGCAGCAGAAGGACAATATAAAACTTATCTGAAATGAAGCAGGACTGGAAACCAGGAACAATGATTTATCCGTTGCCTGCCGTTCTGGTAAGTTGCGGAAGCTCGGAAGAAGAATATAACATTCTAACTGTAGCGTGGGTAGGAACAATATGTTCCAACCCACCTATGTGTTACATATCAGTAAGGCCAGAAAGACACTCCTACCCTATAATAAAGAAGAACATGGAGTTCGTGATAAACCTTACCACAAAAGATATGGCATACGCCACTGATTGGTGCGGAGTAAGATCCGGAAAAGAATTCAACAAATTCAACGAGATGAAACTCACTCCGGGAAAAGCATCTGTAGTGAATGCACCAATAATAGAAGAATCGCCGCTTTGTATTGAATGCCGTGTGAAAGAAATAATGTCGCTCGGATCGCACGATATGTTCATAGCCGATGTGGTCAATGTAAAGGCCGACGAGAAATATCTCAACTCTGAAACAGGTAAATTCGAACTTGCCCAATCAAACCTGCTTGTATATGTCCATGGCGGATATTACGAAATGGGAGAAAAAATAGGAAAATTCGGATGGTCGGTTAAAAAGAAGAAATAGTTATTAATGAAACAAATATACTTATCCATACTTTCTGCAATAATGCTTGCATGCAGTATAAACCTGCACGCACAGGATATCATGCTGCATGACATCAAAGCAAAAAAGCAGAAAGTAAGCATAGGTATAAAAGGCGGGTTCAATTCCGCCATGATGTTTACCGACAAACTAAGCTACGGAGAACAGGAAATAACCGATATACAGAACAACTACAAAGTGGGATACATAGCAACCGTATTCACACGAATAAATCTGAAAAAACAGCACTTCATACAGCCAGAAATATCATATGCTATTTCACAGGGAAGTATAAGTATGAGCAATCTGAGAGAAAATGCTACAATACTGGAAGACAACGCACTGATAAAAACCAAAATGTCATCACTGGAAATACCAGTCCTATATGGATATAAATTTATCGACTCATATCCGTATGGCATGTCTTTCTTCTTAGGCCCAAAAATCGCATGGACAATAAAAAAACAGAGTTCAAGCGAATACTCCGGATTTTACCAAAAAAACATAACCGAAAACATCAGACCACTTAACTACAGCGCAGTTCTTGGTATCGGTGTAAACATATCTAATATTTTCTTCGACTTCAGATACGAAATAGGATGCAACAATATAACACAATCAGTATCCTATGACAAAGAATTAACAGCAGAGCCATACAACGAAAAAGAGCTTACACTGAAAAGACGAAAAAATATACTTAGCTTTTCGGTCGGAGCCATATTCTGATTATAGATTACTAACATATTAATTTTTTTATTACAACTATGAAAAGAGATGATTTAATTTTCGGAATTATAGAAAAAGAACACCAGCGTCAATTAAAGGGCATTGAGTTGATAGCATCGGAAAACTTCGTCAGCGACCAGGTGATGGAAGCTATGGGTTCATGTCTCACCAATAAATATGCCGAAGGATATCCTGGCAAGAGATATTACGGCGGTTGTGAAGTAGTTGACCAAAGCGAACAGATTGCAATAGACAGACTGAAACAGATTTTCGGCGCTGAATGGGCTAACGTACAACCACACTCAGGCGCACAGGCTAATGCTGCAGTATTTTTGGCAGTTTTGAATCCTGGTGACAAGTTTATGGGACTTAACCTGGCTCATGGAGGTCATCTTTCTCACGGTTCAGCCGTAAACACTTCAGGTATCCTATATACTCCATGCGAATATAACCTTAACAAGGAAACAGGCAGAGTAGATTACGACCAGATGGAAGAAATCGCCCTCAGAGAAAGACCAAAACTGATAGTAGGTGGTGGATCTGCTTATTCAAGAGAATGGGATTACAAGAGAATGAGAGACATTGCAGACAAGGTAGGTGCATTACTTATGATAGACATGGCTCACCCTGCCGGACTTATTGCTGCTGGTCTGCTTGACAACCCTGTAAAATATGCTCACATCGTGACTTCTACCACACACAAGACTTTACGTGGTCCTCGCGGTGGAGTTATCATGATGGGCAAGGACTTCCCTAACCCATGGGGAAAGAAAACTCCAAAGGGAGAAATAAAAATGATGTCACAATTGTTGGACTCTGCAGTTTTCCCAGGAATACAGGGTGGTCCGCTGGAACATGTAATCGCAGCAAAAGCTGTAGCTTTCGGAGAATGTCTGCAGCCTGAATACAAAGAATATCAGATACAGGTTAAAAAGAATGCGGCAGCATTGGCACAGGCTCTCATAGACAGAGGATTTACTATCGTTTCAGGTGGTACAGACAATCACTCAATGCTGGTTGACCTGAGAACAAAATATCCAGACCTTACAGGTAAAGTAGCAGAAAAAGCTCTAGTATCGGCAGATATTACTGTAAACAAGAACATGGTTCCTTTTGACACACGTTCTGCTTTCCAGACTTCAGGTATCCGCCTTGGTACTCCTGCTATTACTACACGTGGAGCAAAAGAAGATTTGATGTACGAAATAGCAGAAATGATAGAAACCGTACTTTCAAATGTTGACAACGAAGAAGTAATTGCTTCTGTAAGGGCAAGAGTTAACGAAAAAATGAAGAATTATCCTATTTTCGCATATTAATTATAAAAATTTGGTTCTGCATAATATTAATGCGGAACCAAATATATAATGTAAAACTAAACTCTTAATTAAAAATGAACACAACAAAACAAATTGCATTAATTCTTTGTGCAGGAATAATGATGGGCAGTTGCGGAATGACCAATACTGCAAAAGGTGGAATGATTGGCGGAGGCGGCGGTGCCGCACTTGGCGCATTGATTGGCGGACTGGCAGGTAAAGGAAAAGGTGCCGCAATAGGTGCTGCTGTTGGCGCTGCAGTTGGTACTGGTGCCGGAGTTCTAATTGGCAAAAAAATGGACAAAGCCGCTGAAGAAGCCGCAAAAATAGAAAACGCACAAGTAGAACAGGTTACGGACAACAACGGACTACAGGCAGTAAAGGTTACATTTGCATCCGGAATATTATTCAGCACCAGTAGTTCTACATTAAGCACAGCCGCAAAGAACTCATTGACAGACTTCGCAAACAACGTACTAAAACAGAATCCAAACATGGATGTTACCATATGCGGATATACCGACAACACAGGATGGAGAAACTCTACTGCTTCGGAAAGTGTACAGAAAAACATTGAGCTATCAAAACAACGTGCAGCAAGCGTTTCAGGATATCTGTTGAGTTGTGGCGTTTCAGGTAACCAAATCAAAAGTGTAGAAGGATTTGGAGAAAACAGCCCTGTAGCAAGCAATGACACTGAAGCAGGACGTCAACAAAACAGACGTGTGGAAATATACATGTATGCAAGCGAAGAGATGATAAGACAAGCTGAAAACGGTACACTTCAATAAAAAACAAATAAAAAAGTTGTTCGCTATATAAACGGACAACTTTTTTTTATTTTACCCTAATCACCCTTATACCGATATGCTTTTTCCTATCTTTTAAATAATCATATAATGATAGGCTGTCTATAATAACTTTTTCATGAAGTGAAGATGCGTGAAGAAGGTGGAGTTCTCGATCTATCCATATGGCAAAGCCCAAATGAAGAACATCAAGACCTTCTATATTTGTAGTCAGAGCTATAACGTCGCCATTCATTATATCATGTTCCGAAATACCAGACCTCAGATATTTCTTGGGAATATACGGCATATCATATTCTTTCCAATACCTCTCAACGAGTTTCATGCCTGACACCAAAGATGTATCCAATCTCAACTGTCTGTATAGTCCTGAATGTGTTGTCATATAATCCAATGACAGATGTCTTGTTTCACATTGTCCGTTACATGTCACCTCACGCAAAATCCCTTTTTTAATATTGTCAGCCACCCAGTCCGAAAAATAATGCAACCGCGATGTGTAACCATTTATTACACCGTTCCTATATCGTATCAACTGCAGAGCATCCTTAAAACCGCCATATCCTATATTATCTTTCAATGAAGATAAATACAATGCCAAAACAGTTTCCACATATGTAGTACAGTCCAATGAATCAGTACGTACTATTAGGCTTTCATTCATCCCTGCATCAAGAGTACCTCCCTTATAAGGAGTCCCAATAAGGCTTTTAGCAAAATACATAATCCTTTCATTTCCGGTAAGTAAAGATTTATCCATACTTTCTCTCAGAAGGCTGTCAACCTTTAAAG
>JAHLFB010000006.1 GCA_018884025.1 Candidatus Phocaeicola faecipullorum | reverse complement strand
TTGATGTTCTTGCTAAGGAACTTCATCAGTTCCGCCATTCCGCCCGGGAATTCAGGCATTTGTTCTACAACCATGAAGATTTCTTCTTCTACCGGTTCTTCTTCTTCAACTACAGGTTCGATGTACTTGATTTCTACGGCAGTGTTGTCGTCTTCACTGGACTTGATGGTCGTTTCTTCCACGTCCGCATCATTGTCTGCGATTTGCAGTACTTCTTCTACTTTCGGAGCCTCTGGTGGAGGAGGTGCCTGCTTTTGCTCCGGTTCTTCTGTGATAGGAATCATTTCCTCCTCAAAAATCGGTTCAACGACACCAGTATCGGTAGTCACCTGCTTGTCGCGTTCTGTCCATTCGAAAGCCACAAACACTGCTGCCAATATCAGCACGTAACCAATCAGCATCCACGTGGATTTCTTACCCTCGAGGTCTGCTTTGGGCGATTTTTTTACTTCCATAAATGATTTGTTAATTGGTTAATAACTCTCTGTGTGCAAATGTAGCACATTTATTTTAAAATGCAACGTCTTAATGATAAAAATAGATTAAAAATGAAATATTTACATCAATTCACGGAAAGAGTTGAATATTTTATATATCTTTGACTATGAAAGAGAGTATGGCGCATTAAGGTTTTGAGGCGATGTCGTGCTTCGTTAGAAATAGGAAAATAAAACGCTTCGTCGTTTTGTCTGGAATGACGAAGCGTTTTAATCGAAATGACCCGTCATTTTTTTTCAGTGATTTTATGACACTGTTTTAACGTGGTTACAGCCTACTTGGCGCATCTTTAATTTCTGCACTTTTCAAGTAAGTATTACATTATTATATATAGAAAGTTTATGAAGAAAATTACTATAGCGATAGATGGCTTTTCGTCTTGCGGTAAAAGTACGATGGCAAAGGATTTGGCAAAAGAAATAGGCTATATATACATAGACAGCGGCGCTATGTATAGGTCGGTAACTTTGTTTTGTATTGAAAACTCATTGTTTACGCCGGATGGGGAAGTCGATGCGGAAGAATTGAAGAAACGCATTGGAGAAATAAATATATCCTTTCAGCTGAATGAAAAGACTTCAAAGCCAGAGACTTTCTTGAATGGTGTAAACGTGGAGTCGAGGATAAGAACCATGGAAGTTTCGTCTAAGGTCAGTCCGGTGGCTGCTCTGGGCTTTGTAAGAGAGGCGCTGGTAAGGCAACAACAGGAAATGGGACGTAACAAGGGAATAGTCATGGACGGAAGGGATATAGGAACAGTGGTGTTTCCTGATGCCGAACTGAAGATATTTGTAACAGCCTCTGCCGAAATTCGTGCAAAGCGGAGGTACGATGAACTTTTGGAAAAGGGACAGGAGGTTTCATTTGAAGAAATTCTGAAAAATGTTAAGGAAAGAGACATGATAGACCAGAACAGAGCTGTCAGTCCTCTGAGAAAGGCTGATGATGCCATCGTTCTGGACAATAGCAATATGTCGATAAGTGAACAGAAATCATGG
The DNA here is from genome assembly GCA_018884025.1 of Candidatus Phocaeicola faecipullorum. GTDB lineage: Bacteria > Bacteroidota > Bacteroidia > Bacteroidales > Bacteroidaceae > Phocaeicola > Phocaeicola faecipullorum. Next base: position 18,692 of record JAHLFB010000006.1, on the reverse strand, counting down.
TTGATGAACGAATTTGAGAAAGCAGCAAATGTATAATATTGAAATAGACAAAGAATCGGGCTTTTGTTTTGGAGTTACCACTGCCATAAGGAAAGCTGAAGAAGAACTGTCGAAGGGTACACCTTTGTACTGTCTTGGAGATATTGTCCATAACGGTCAGGAATGTGAACGCCTGAAGGCTATGGGGCTGGTGACCATAAATCACGAGGAGTACGCAAAGCTCAAAAACGTGAAAGTCCTGTTGCGGGCTCATGGCGAACCTCCTGAGACATACCGTATAGCCGCTGAAAACAATATTGAGATTATAGACGCTACATGTCCGGTAGTCCTGAGGCTGCAGAAAAGGATAAAGCAGGAATATACATCGAAGGAGTCAGAGCGGGAGAAACAGATTGTCATATACGGAAAGAATGGCCATGCAGAAGTGCTAGGATTGGTAGGGCAGACCAACGGTGAAGCTATTGTGATAGAAAAAATAGATGAAGTAAACAAAATTGACCTGAATAAAGATGTAAGGTTGTACTCACAGACAACAAAATCTCTGGATGAATTCCGGCGAATAGTTTCATATATAGAGAAAAACATCAATCCTTCTGCCACGTTCCAGTATTTCGACACTATTTGCCGCCAGGTGGCCAACAGGATGCCTAATATAAGGAGGTTTGCGGCATCGCACGACGTGATATTGTTCGTATGCGGCCAGAAAAGTTCCAACGGAAAGATACTCTATCACGAATGCAAGGAGGTCAATCCGCGTACCTATCAGGTTGACAGGCCGGAAGATATATGCAAATGCTGGTTTGAAAACGCTAAATCCATAGGCATATGTGGGGCCACTTCTACTCCTAAATGGCTTATGGACAAGTGTAAAAATGCAATAATAAATATGCCTTAAAGTTGTTTTATCATAACATTCACATAAAATACACAGCTACTTAATACAACTTATGGACAGATTTCTTATTTTTGTGGTGCAAAACAAACTAATAATATTCGATTATGGCAACGATTAAATGTATTGGTATCCTTACATCCGGAGGTGACGCCCCGGGCATGAATGCGGCTATCCGTGCCGTAACCCGTGCCGCGATATATAACGGACTGGCGGTAAAGGGTATTTACAGGGGATACAAAGGGTTGATAACAGGTGAAATACAGGAGTTCAAAACCCAGAATGTAAGTAACATAATTCAATTGGGCGGTACTATATTAAAAACTGCGAGATGTGCTGAGTTCAAGACGCCCGAAGGACGCCAGATAGCTCATGAGACAATGGTGCGCGAAGGTATAGATGCGTTGATTGTGATAGGAGGCGACGGCTCTCTTACCGGCGCGAGACTGCTGGCCCAGGAATTCGATGTTCCGTGTATCGGACTTCCCGGCACGATTGACAATGACTTATATGGAACAGATACCACTATCGGTTATGATACGGCATTGAATACTATTCTTGACGCTGTAGATAAAATCCGTGACACTGCGACATCCCACGAACGTCTGTTCTTTGTTGAGGTTATGGGACGTGACGCCGGATTCCTGGCTCTTAATGGAGCGATAGCGGCCGGTGCCGAAGCTGCCATAATACCGGAGTTCAATACAGAAGTTGACCAGTTGGAAGAATTTATCAAAAATGGTTTCCGCAAGTCTAAGAGCAGTTCTATTGTTCTTGTGGCTGAAAGTGAGATTACCGGTGGTGCCATGCACTATGCAGAACGCGTAAAGAACGAATATCCGCAGTATGACGTGCGTGTTACCATACTTGGACATTTGCAGCGCGGAGGAAGTCCTACCGCACACGACCGTATAATAGCAAGCCGCATGGGTGTGGCCAGCATCCAGGCATTGATGGAAGGACAAAGAAACGTCATGATAGGTATAGAGAACGACAAGATTGTATATGTTCCGTTTGCTAAGGCAATTAAAAATGACAAGCCTATAGACCGTGAACTTGTTAATGTGCTTAACGAATTGTCTATATAATTTTTTTGCGAAAATATTTATAAATGGATTCCGAATGGTCTGTTTGGGCTGTTCGGAATCTTTTTTATAATATTTTATTTGCAGGGTAATTAAAATACGCTTATTTTTGCATGTTAAAATACCTATATCATTACTTTTATCATCATGAATAGAATAAAAAAGTTGAAAAAGATTCGTATCCATCATGAAGGAACAAATATATTAATCACAAGTGCTTTGGTGTTCTTGGCTATAAGCATTGCTTTTTATTTCGTCTTTGAAAATAAAGTTCCTTTTTACATTCTGACAGCGGTAAGTGTTGTGCTGTATTTGCTTATGGTTAACTTTTTCCGGTGTCCTATCAGGCTTTTTAAAGGTGAAACGGAAAAAACAGTAGTGGCACCGGCAGATGGAAGGATTGTAGTGATAGAGGAAGTTGAAGAACATGAGTATTTCCACGATCGCAGGCTGATGATTTCCATATTCATGGATATTACCAATGTACATGCCAACTGGTACCCGGTTGACGGTGTGGTCAAGGAAGTGAAGCATCATAACGGCAGGTTTATGAAAGCGTGGCTGCCAAAGGCAAGTACGGAAAACGAGCGTTCAACTATTATTATTGAAACTCCTGAAGGAGAAACTGTAATGGCGCGCCAGATAGCAGGAGCGGTGGCTAGAAGAATTGTCACATATGCTACTCCGGGGGAGGAATGTTATATAGATGAACATATGGGATTCATAAAATTCGGTTCTCGTGTCGATGTCTATCTGCCGTTGGGAACTGAGGTATGTGTAAAGATGAACCAGAAGACTACGGGAAACGAAACTGTTATTGCAAAACTTAAATAATTAATCGTATGCCGAATATCATCACAAGAAATATACCGAACGGTATAACCAGCTGTAATCTTTTTTGCGGATGTATAGCTTCGTATATGGCTTTTCAGGGAGACTTCAGAATGGCCATGCTGTTTATTGTGTTAGGTGCCGTATTTGATTTCTTTGATGGTATGAGTGCCAGACTGCTGAATGTTTCGTCGCCGATAGGTAAGGAACTTGATTCGCTTGCCGATAATATAACTTTCGGTTTGGCGCCGTCAGCTGTTGTATTTTCACTGTTTATGGAGATTGATATTCCGGAGTTTATGTCCGGTGTTTCGGATTTGCTTCCTTATAGCGCGTTTATCATATCCGTTTTCTCGGCTTTGAGATTGGCAAAGTTCAACCTTGATGAGCGTCAGACAACTTCGTTTATTGGTATGCCTACTCCGGCAAATGCTTTGTTCTGGAGTTCACTGGCAATATGTATCAGTGAAGGGGAATATCTTCAGTGGTTTAATGCCTTGTATTTGTTGCTTCTGGTATTTGTCATGTCGTTTCTTCTGGTGTCAGAGTTGCCTATGTTTTCTCTGAAATTTAAGGAGCTTTCGTGGAAGACGAATAAGATAAAGTACATTTTCCTGATAGTCAGCATATCTCTGCTTGTTCTTTACGGAGTGAACGGTTTGTCAGCTGTGATATTATGGTATATCTTGCTGTCAGTATTTCTCTATAAGAAAATTTAATTCAATAATCGTGGCACGGTTATTGTTATGTTTATAAATAAAATGCAATAACTATGTTTCATATTTTAGGAGTAATATTATTTATAATAGCTTTTGTCTTGATATTCGGTTTCGTTATTATATATAAAATAGTGAAATCTGTATTGGGAATAGGTAATAAAGCCAGAACTGGCAGAGGGGAAAGCTTCAATCGTACAAATCAGACAAATTCTGAAAACTATACCCGAAGGGAAGAAAGAAAATCTAGTGGTAAAAAGAAGGTATTTGGTGACGATGAGGGAGAATACGTAGAGTTTGAAGAAATCAAAGATTAAAAATAGAACTGTTTTTACATGATATTTTTATTATATTAACTCTAGTTGTAGTTTTTTTTCTGAAAGCATTTGGATTTTATAATATAAAGCTGTACCTTTGCACTCGCAAATAAGAAATAACATCGCGGAGTGGAGCAGTTGGTAGCTCGTTGGGCTCATAACCCAAAGGTCGTCTGTTCGAGTCAGGCCTCCGCAACAAAAAGAAAATATTACTAACATCGCGGAGTGGAGCAGTTGGTAGCTCGTTGGGCTCATAACCCAAAGGTCGTCTGTTCGAGTCAGGCCTCCGCAACAAAAGAAAGAGATAATCCTCAGATGAAGATTATCTCTTTTTTTTATTCTGATTTCAGAACACTTTTGTTTAATAATTAAAACTGCTTCCGCCAAGAAATTCTCTTAACAATGATGTCGGTGGCAGTTCCGTATCCTGGATAGAAACGAAATAACTGAGGAAGTGTAACAAACGGTGGGCTTCCGAATATTCCGGACAGTTGTTTGGAACTTTCCTTAATATAGGTTCTATATGGTCCTTGATTACTGCCAATTCAAACAGTAATGCTGAATTGAACATTGCGTCTGCATTTTCCTGATACGGGAAAATCCATTTTTCTTCGCCGGCACGCACGCTTGGCCAGCGGGATATAGTAGCCTCGGCCGAGCTTCCTCTGTATTTTGAGTCGCGTATGATGCGTCTTAACAGTCTGTTGTCTGTGGTTGGTATGTAATTATGTTTGTCAAGCAATATTGTTGTCAGTGCTGACACATAAATCTTATATTTGTTGTCTGTCGGAATATTAGGAGTGAGTTCCGGATTTAGGGCGTGTATTCCTTCCAGAATCAAAATCATATTGTCTTCCAGTCTGAATTTAGTGCCGCTGCTTTCCCTCAAGCCTGTTGTAAAATTGAATTTTGGTAGCTCCACTTCACCGCCTTTGAGCAATGTGTCAAGTTGTTCCTTGAAGAAAGGAAGATCTACCGCATAGAGTGATTCGAAATCATGGTTTCCGTTTTCATCGAGCGGAGTATTGTCTCTGTTCACAAAATAGTCGTCCAGGGAGATGGGGTAAGGCTTTAGCCCGTTGGTCATCAGCTGGATGCTCAAGCGTTTGCTGAATGTAGTCTTTCCCGACGACGACGGTCCGGAAATCAATATTATCTTGATTCTGTTGTCGCCCGTCTGACGTGCAGAGATTTCGTCTGCTATTTTTACTATTTTTCTTTCCTGCAATGCCTCAGATACATTGATAAGGTCTATGGCATGTCCTTCATTGCATGTTACATTGAAATCTCCTACGGTGCTTATGCCTAAAATTTCGTTCCATCTGTGATGTTCCTGGAATACTTCCAGCATTTTTTCCTGTTTGATAAGTTCTTCTATCTTGTCCGGATTCTTTCTGTTTGGAATGCGCAGCAACAGCCCGTCATAGTATTTTACTATGTCGAATTTCTTTATGTATCCGGTGCTTGGCACTAGGCTGCTGTAATAACAGTCAACTGTGTCTCCAAGTTTGTGGTAGAATGAATAAAGTTTTCCGGAGGTGGATAATAGTTTTACTTTATCTGTCATGCCTCTTTCCTGGAAAATCTTGATGATATTCTCAGTCCTTTGTTCATATCTGGTTATAGGCAGGTCTTCGTCTATGATTTCCTGCATTCTCTTTTTGATGCGCGTCACATCGTCAAGTCCTATAGTCCTGTCTATGTGCAATTTGCAGAAATATCCTTTTGAGACTGGATGTTCCAGTGAAATTGTACCGCATGGATAAAGGTCGTCAACAGCCTTGACGAGTATAAAGCACAAAGAGCGCACATATGTACGCATTCCTGAGGCACTGGTTATGTCAAGAAATTCAATGTCCTTGTTGTAATATACCCTGAAGTCAAGGCTTTCTACCTTGTTGTTGACTTTAGCACTAACGGGTCCGTATGCCATGTTCAGGCCAAAACCTCTATAAATGTCAATAAGAGAAGTTCCTTCTGGAAATTCTCTTGTTTCTTTGTTATTTTTGCAATATATTTGTAACATAAATGTAATATGTATTACTTTACTGAATGAATTTGCAGTTAAATTACTCAATATTATTCAGATTGCCTATATCTTACCTAAATAATAACAGATGGAATATTCTTTTTATGATTTTTTAAAGTTGCTAGGCTCGCTCGCTTTGTTCCTTTATGGAATGAAGATTATGAGTGAGGGTTTGCAGAAATTTGCGGGAGACCGCTTGAGAAGTATTTTAACGGCGATGACAACCAATCGTGTGACAGGTGTTTTGACTGGTATGCTTATTACAGCTCTTATTCAGTCTTCATCAGCTACCACGGTAATGGTTGTCAGTTTTGTAAATGCAGGTCTGCTAGAGTTATCCCAGTCCATTGGAGTAATAATGGGTGCCAATATCGGAACTACTGTCACTGCATGGATTATTTCGGCTTTGGGATTTAAGGTTGATATCTCTGCATTCTCCCTTCCTTTGCTAGCATTTGGTATTCCATTGTTGTTTTCCCAGAAAAGTTCCCGTAAGTCGGTAGGTGAATTTATATTCGGTTTTGCGTTCCTTTTCATGGGACTTAATCTGCTTAAGACTAATGCTCCTGATTTGAGCCACAATCCGGATATGCTTGCTTTTGTGCAGAATTACACTGATATGGGTTTTATTTCTGTGTTGCTTTTTGTATTCATTGGTACTATTCTGACAATGATAGTGCAGGCATCCGCGGCTACTATGGCTATAACCCTGATTATGTGCGCTAACGGTTGGATAAGTTTTGAATTGGGAGCTGCATTGGTTCTGGGTGAGAATATCGGAACAACTATTACTGCCAATCTTGCTGCACTTACAGCCAATACGCAGGCCAAAAGGGCTGCCATGGCACACTTAATGTTTAATATATTCGGTGTTATATGGGTTCTTATTCTTTTCCGTCCTTTTTTGTCTATGGTAGAATGGATTGTAAGCGATTTTATGAATATTTCCGAAGCAGGTGGAGTGGCTGTGTCTTTCAAATTGTCGGCTTTCCATACATGTTTTAATATATGTAATGTCTTGATACTTATCTGGTTTGTTAAGTTTATCGAAAAGACTGTTTGTAAAATTATACCGCAGAAAGAGCAGGAGGAAGAGTATCGACTTCAGTTCATTTCAGGTGGTATGCTTTCAACTGCAGAGTTGTCAATATTGCAGGCAAGAAAGGAGATAAATCTTTTTGCCGAACGAATACAGAGGATGTTCGGAATGGTGAGAGACTTGTTGCATATTAAAAACGAATCTGAATTCAATAAGCTTTTCAGTCGTATAGAAAAGTATGAGAATATAAGTGACAACATGGAGCTGGAGATAGCGAAATATCTAAATCAGGTTTCTGAAGGAAGACTTAGTTCTGAAAGTAAGGTGCAGATAAGAGGTATGCTTCGCGAGGTTACTGAGATAGAGAGTATTGGCGACAGTTGTTACAATATAGCCCGTACGATAAACCGTAAGAACCGTGGTAATGATGATTTTACGGGTGCGCAGTACGAACATATACACCAGATGATGAATCTGACAGATGAGGCACTCACTCAAATGATAAAACTGGTGGAAGATACTCATCATGTGGTTGATGTAAACAGATCTTTCAATCTGGAAAATGAAATAAATAACTATAGAAACAGGCTGAAAGGACAGAATGTGGTCGATGTAAACAATAAGGAGTATGATTATCAGATGGGAGTACACTATATGGATATAATAGCTGAGTGTGAAAAACTGGGTGACTATGTGGTGAATGTCGTTGAGGCTCATACCGATATCAAGGAAAAGAAAGCCTGAAATCTTTTTTCTTATTATATATAGTTTAAACAAAATGAACCCGGCTCTGTTTTGCAGTAGCCGGGTTTGTTTTGCTTATCTGTTATTAGTTTTGTTTTAGCGTGCCACTTCACCGCTTTCGTGACGTGCGATAAGGCTTTCCACTTCTGCCACCTTAACCATATTGTAGTCGCCTGCTATTGTATTTTTCAATACAGAAGCGGCTGTAGAGAAGTCAACTCTCTTCTGATTGTCTTCGAAAGCGCTCTGTGCATATAGCATGGCTCCGCAGAAAGCGTCTCCCACACCTACGCAGTCTATCACGTTGTCAATGTCGAATACCCTGCTGTATTTCATTTCTCCATTAGCATACAGAACCCCTGCAAATGTGTGATGCTCTGAACTCATGACATTACGAAGTGCTATATAGATATATTTGCAGTTTGGAATCTGGCGGCTTATTTCCTTGCAGAATTTCTCATAAGCTTCCGTATCGTATTTTTCACCGCTTCTGGTTGCCTTGAAGCCTGGAGCAGGAATTCCTGTAACCAGTGCATATTCTCCTTCGCTTCCGAACATTATGTCACTATTAACCATGAGAGGTCGTAATACTTCCTGAGCGCTCTTGCCGTAGTTCCAGAGGTTTTTTCTGTAGTTGATATCGTATGAAATGATGAGTCCCATTTCCTTAGCCACTTCTATAGCTTCTTTACATACGTCGGCAAGTCCGGGAGTCAGGGCGGCGTCTATACCCGACCAGTGGAATATTGATGCTCCTTCGAACACCTCACGCCAGTTTATCATACCCGGTTTAAGCTCTGAGAATGCAGAGTTCTCCCTGTCGTAAATAACTTTTGAGTTACGCATGGCTGCTGCCTTTTCCATGTAGTAAGTACCAAGGCGGTGTCCTCCGAACAGGATATGTTTTGTACCGATATTGTGTGAACGCAACTCTGCTATACATGTTTCACCCAATGCATTGTCAGGAAGACGTGTTATGTATTCTACATCTCCTCCGAAATTGGCGATTGATATAGCTACATTGGCTTCACTTCCTCCATAATTGACCAGAAAGTCACGGCTCTGTTGGATGCGCAGATTGTCCGGTGTAGTGAGACGGAGCATTATTTCTCCGAATGTTACAATTTTTTTGCTCATAATGTGATGTTTTTCGATTTAGGTGGAAATCAGGCAACAAAAAAATAAAAGGATACCTCTTGTCGGAATCCGTATTGTCTCATTTCCGAGACAAAGATAATGAATTCCTTCCATGAGGTATCCTCTTTTTTAACTCTTTTAGGATATTCCTATATCTTATTATTTATTATTTAGGATGTTCATTGTGTCAGTAGCAATCATCAATTCTTCGTCTGTAGGTATTACTACTACTTTCACTTTGGAATTTTCTGTAGAGATGATAGCTTCCTGTCCGCGTACCTTGTTCTTTTCAGGGTCAAGTTCAACACCCATAAATCCTAATGTCTTGCAGACACCGGCACGTGCTGTAGCCTGGTTTTCGCCTACACCGCCTGTGAACAGGATTACGTCAACACCACCCATTGCTGCTGCGTATGCACCGATATATTTTGTAATGCGGTAGAAATACATCTTCTCTGTAAGGATAGCGCGTTCTTCGCCTCTTGCTACAGCGTCTTCCAGTTCACGCATATCGCTTGACTTTTCGAATACGCCAAGAACACCGCTCTTCTTGTTCAGCAGGTTTGACATTTCATCAGGAGTCATACCTTCTTTCTTCATCATATAAAGGATTGCGCCTCCGTCGATGTCACCGCAACGTGTACCCATCATAAGTCCTTCAAGTGGAGTAAGACCCATTGTTGTGTCGATACATTTACCGTCTTTTACAGCTGCTATAGAACCACCGTTACCGATGTGGCAAGTGATAATGCGGCTGCCTTCCTGAGGGATACCGAGGAATTCGCATACACGTTTTGATACATAACGGTGTGATGTTCCGTGGAAACCGTAGCGGCGGATACCATATTTTTCGAAATATTTGTAAGGTATCGGATACAGATATGCGTAGTCAGGCATAGTCTGGTGGAACGCAGTATCGAATACAGCTACCTGTGGAACTTCAGGAAGAAGTTTCTGTACGGCGTAGATACCTTTCAGGTTTGCAGGGTTATGCAACGGACCGAGGTCGCAGCATTCTTCTACAGCTGCTATTACAGCATCGTTAATAAGCACAGAACCGCTGAATTTTGTTCCTCCGTGCAGTACGCGGTGGCCTACAGCGTTGATTTCGTGAAGGTTCTTTACAGCACCGTATTCTGCATTTGTCAATGTATCAAATATAAACTGAACTCCAGTAGTGTGTTCAGGAACATCCTTTTCGATGATTTTCTTTTCTCCGCTAGGAAGAGTAAGTTTAAGGAATGAACCTGGAAGACCTATTTTTTCAATACCTCCTTGTGCAAGGATTTCTTTTGTAGTCATTTCAAACAGTTTATACTTGATTGAAGAGCTACCGCAGTTGAGTACTAATATTTTCATAATACTATAAGTAAAAAGTAATTAAAGCACAAAGGTCATCGCACAGACCTTTGTGCTTGTAGATAATGTTTGATAAGTTTGTTATTAATTCTGTGTTTTTGCAGCAATAGCCTGGTTGGCTGTGATTGCAATCATCTTGTAAACATCGTCGATGCAGCATCCGCGTGACAAGTCGTTTACAGGACGTGCTATACCCTGAAGGATAGGACCTACAGCTGTAGCGTGACCAAGACGTTCAACAAGCTTGTAAGAGATGTTACCTACTTCAAGGCAAGGAACTACAAGTACGTTTGCTCTACCTGCAATTTCTGAACCCGGAGCCTTGCTTGCACCGATACGTGGAACCAAAGCAGCATCTGCCTGAAGTTCACCGTCGATTTTCAGTTCAGGAGCCATTTCCTTAGCTATCTTAAGAGCTTCAGTTACTTTGTCAACAACTTCGTGTTTAGCAGAACCCTTGGTAGAGAAGCTTAACATTGCAACACGTGGGTCGATACCTGCTACAGCCTGTGCAGTCTGTGCTGTACATACTGCAATCTGTGCCAACTGATTAGCGTCAGGTACAGGAGTTACAGCAACGTCACCCATTACCAATACACCGTTGTCACCGCATTCAGGCGCATGAGTCAACATCAACATGGCTCCTGATACACAAGTAATGCCCGGAGCAGTCTTGATAATCTGAAGTGCAGGACGAAGAACATCGCCTGTAGTATTGCGTGCGCCAGCCAACTGACCGTCAGCGTCACCGGCTTTGATAATAAGGCATCCCAGGTAAAGAGGGTTCTTTACAAGTTCCTGAGCCTGTTCCATTGTCATACCTTTTTTCTTGCGGAGTTCGAAAAGCAGTTCGGCATAAGCTTCTTTCTTTTCGTGGTTCTCAGGGTCGATGATAGTAGCTTTATTGATGTTTCCCAAGCCCCATTCCTGAGCCAATTTCATGATTTCTTCAGGGTTACCAAGAAGAATAAGGTCAGCAACACCGTCTGTCAATATCTGATTGGCAGCTTTCAAAGTACGTTCTTCAGTTCCTTCAGGAAGAACAATGCGCTGTTTGTTAGCTTTAGCGCGTTCAACGATTTGACTAATTAAATCCATGTTGATTTATATTTTAATATATAATGTAATTCTCTTTATCGCCGTTTGCGTTAACGGTCTTTTTATTTCACACTGCAAAAATACGTATTTTTGTAATATCTAGTTTGCAAAATACAAACTTTTTTTCTCAAAAGAGGTCATTTTATGTATGTTTAAGGACATAAAAGGCTTTTTTGATGATGCGAGTGCATGTTTTCTGTGCTATTGCATAAATTTGCATCAGTTTTCAATAGAATAATTAAGGTATGATTCGTCAATGTTCAATCCTTTTCGGATGTATGGCTCTAGGTGAACTGGTAGTTTACCTGACCGGTGTAAAATTGCCTTCAAGTATTATAGGCATGTTACTTCTCACGTTGTTTTTGTCATTAGGATGGGTAAAGCTTGAATGGGTTCAAGGCTTGTCCGACTTTCTTGTGGCAAATCTAGGCTTTTTCTTTGTGCCTTCAGGTGTGGCTCTGATGTTGTATTTCGATATCATTCAGGCACAGTTCTGGCCTATAGTGATAGCCACATTGGTAAGTACGGTTTTAGTGTTGGTAGTAACAGGTTGGGTTCATCAAATAGTTCGCAAATATGGATTTTTTAGAAAATAAGTTTTTTCTTCTGGCTATAACTTTCGGTTTCTTTTTCGTTTCCAAACTGTTGCAGAAGAAAACAGGATGGGTGTTGCTTAATCCTATCCTTTTGGCAGTGGCAATGTTGATTTGCTTTCTCAAGGTAAGCGGTGTTTCGTATGAAAAATATCAGGATGCCGGTTCTTTGGTAGAGTTCTGGTTGCGTCCGGCTGTAGTTGCGTTGGGAGTTCCTCTTTATCTGCAGTTGCGTATGATAAAGAAGCAGCTGCTTCCCATCATATTGTCACAGTTGGCAGGCTGTGTCGTAGGACTGATTTCGGTCACAGTTGTAGCAAAGTTGCTGGGTGCAACTCCTGAAGTCATAATGTCGCTTGCGCCTAAGTCAGTGACTACCCCTATAGCGATGGAAGTTTCGTCGGCTGTAGGTGGAATACCTTCTTTGACAGCTGCTGTAGTGATAGTTGTCGGACTGTTCGGAGCCATTTTCGGCTTTAAGGTGCTTCAGGTGGGACATGTACACAGCCCTATAGCCCAGGGCCTTTCCATGGGAACAGCCACTCATGCCGTAGGAACATCACGCGCTATGGAAGTAAGCGGTAAATATGGAGCATATGCCAGCCTCGGACTTACTCTCAACGGTATTCTTACAGCATTGCTCTCACCTTATATATTACATTTGATAGGTCTTTATTAATATACCCGTTATGCTTTCATTCAGACGTCTTTACATAGAAGATAAACTTACGGTCCAGAAATATACTCTCCGTAGTAAACGCCGTAACTGCGATTTGACTTTTGCCAATCTCTACAGTTGGCGTTTCCTTTATCTCACCGAGATAGCCGAGTACGGTGGTTTCCTGTTGTTCAGATATTATGTGGACGGGGAACTGTCATATATGCTGCCTGTAGGTGAGGGCGACATAAAGCCGGTTATGGAGGAACTGATGTCGGATGCCCGGATGAAAGGTATTCCTTTTGTGATGTATGGTGTCTGCAAGGAAAATTGCGATGAACTGGAAAGTCTTTTTCCGGGCAAGTTTGTGTTTACTTCAGACCGTGACTATTCAGATTACCTGTATCTGCGTTCCGATTTATCTACGCTGTCAGGTAAGAAATTCCAGCCCAAGCGCAACCATATAAACAAGTTCCGCAATAATTATCCCGGATATGAGTTCAAGCCTCTCACCCGCGAGCTGATACCTGAATGTATAAAGCTTGAGTCGTTATGGTGTCGTGCAAACAACTGCAGTGAGGATGAGGCCCTGCAGAACGAGCGAAAATCCATGAACGCCGCATTACGCAGTTTTGAAGAACTTGATATCATGGGCGGAGTGCTGACGGTTGACGGTAAGATTGTGGCCTTTACCTATGGAGCGCCTGTCAATAATGAGACTTTCGATACATGTGTGGAAAAAGCCGACACCGACTACGAAGGCGCATACGCCATGATAAATCATGAGTTCGCAAAGATTATTCCCGAACAATACATATATATAAACAGGGAAGAAGATCTCGGTCTGGAGGGATTGCGTAAGGCAAAACTCTCTTATCAGCCGCATCTGCTTCTGGAGAAATATAAACTGGAACTGAAATGAGAGAGCAGGTAAAGTCTCTGTGGAAACTTTGCTTTCCGGACGATTCGGACGATTTCGTCGCACTGTATTTCTCTTCAAGATATTCAGACGAAATAAACAGTGCCATTACGGAAAACGGCAGGGTAGTGTCCGCACTCCAGCGGATACCGTATCCCATGCGGTTTAACGATGCCGTGATACCGGTGGCATATATATCCGGAGCATGTACTCATCCCGATTTCCGTTCCAGAGGTCTGATGTCGCGTCTTCTTGATGAGGCGCACAGGAAAATGTATGCAGACGGTAAGTACCTTTCTGTCCTTATACCTGCCAATGAAGGTTTGGTAGGCTATTATTCCAGGTCAGGTTACGAAATATGTTTTCAACAGGATGAAAAGTTATTAACAGGTATGTGCGAAACTGTTGATAACTTTAAAACAGAACTGATATTTAATGAGTTAGACCTGTTGAAAAACGAATGTTCCGAAGTGTGTGACTTTATAAACCGACAGTTATCAACATATCAGGCAAGTATTCTTCATCCTTTTCAGGATATGAAGATAGTCCTTGCCGATTTGGCTCTTTCCGGAGGCAAGGCATGGTATGCCAATGATAAAAACGGTAATATCCAAGCTGTAGTGCTACTGATAGCAGACGAAAGCCGTATAGTCATAAAGGAACTTTTGTCTGTTGACAATCAGTCGAAAACGGCCATGCTAGGTTTTATATCCCGCCATTATCCCGGTGTGAAGATAGTAAAACCGTCACCTTGCGGCATGGTGCGTGTGATAAACGCTTACGGAATGCTTGGACTTATGTCCGGCAGGCTGGCAGGCAAGTATGTCGAGATTTACGGTGACAGCGTCATTCCCGAAAACAACGGTTTATATCTTATATCCGACGGCGGTGTATGCCGTAAAATAAGCGGCAGCTATATTTCTTGTGATACAGAACGTTTAAGACTGCATATCAACAACATGCCTTCCTTGCTGTTTCGTGATATGGAAGCCCATATGAGCCTTATGCTTGATTGATGTATTCGTTGGTCAGCATCCTTTCCAGTTCCTCGGCGTTAAGTTTGAGGTAGAACTCACCCTTGTAGGCTATTGATATTCCTCCAGTCTCTTCCGATACGATTATGGCAAGCGCGTCCGTCTCCTGCGATACTCCCAGTGCCGCACGGTGACGTAATCCCAGCTCCTTGGGAATGTTAAGGTTGTGCGATACAGGAAGTATACATCCCGCGGCCTTAATCCTCTTGCCGCTTATTATCATTGCCCCGTCGTGCAGCGGACTGTTCTTGAAGAAAATGTTTTCTATCAGACGCTGGTTGATATTGGCGTCTATCACATCGCCTGTCATCACTATATTGTCCAGCGGAACATCTTTCTCCAGCACTATTAGCGCCCCCACTTTTCCCTTGCCCATGCTCAGGCAGGCCATTACGATAGGCATAATGTCATTCTTGTCGCTGTCGTTGTATTTCTTTCCTTTCAGGAACCTGAACAGACTGTTCGAGCGGTATCTTGAACCGAGAGTAAGAAGGAATTGCCTTATCTCGTCCTGGAAAAGCACAATCAGTGCTATCACTCCCACGCTTACCAGCTTATCGAATATCGAACCCAGCAGTCGCATCTGCAATACCTGCGATACGATAATCCAGATTATGATGAACACCAGTATGCCGATAAATATGTTTATCGAACCTGACGATTTCATAACCTTGTACGTCTTATATAGTATGAAGGCTACCAGCAGTATGTCCAGTATGTCTTTCAGGCTTATTATGCTTAAATCGAATGGCATTTTGATAATTGAGTTTTTAAGTTTTTAAGTTCTTGAGTTTTTGAGTTCTTAAGCTTTAAAGTTCTTGAGTTGGTTGATGATAGCATAAACAAACTTACAAACTTATCAACTTACAAACTCATCATCTTACAATATATCTTCACCGCCTCGCATGCTTCCTTCACGTCGTGTACTCTCAATATGTTCGCGCCTTTCATCAGCGAAATGGTGTTGAGTACGGTCGTTCCGTTCAGCGCGTCTTCAGGAGTATTGCCAAGAAGTCTGTATATCATTGATTTTCTTGATATTCCAACCAGAATAGGAAGGTCGAATATCTGTAATTCCTCCAGTTTGTCCATAAGTATATAGTTATGCTCCAATGTCTTGCCGAAACCGAATCCCGGATCGATGATGATATCCTTTGCGCCAAGGTCCCGCATCCTCTGTACCTTTTCAGAGAAGTAATACATCACCTCTTTCACCACATTGTCGTATTCAGGATTTTTCTGCATATTCTGCGGTGTTCCTTTCATGTGCATCATTACGTACGGCACTCCCAGTTTTGCCACAACAGGCATCATCCTGTCGTCCATGTTTCCTGCTGATATATCATTTATGATTGCTACTCCATGTTCCTCCACACACATCTTTGCTATGTCCGCGCGGAATGTATCTACGGAAATCACTGCTTCCGGCATCTCCTTATTTAATAAAGTGAGAGCCTTTTTCAGTCTTGCCGCCTCTTCTTCCGTTGATATATTCTGTGCGTCAGGCCTTGATGAATATGCACCGATGTCTATAATCTCTCCACCTTCGTCAATTATCTGTCTGGCTCTCTGCAAGATGTCTTCTTCTGATTGCTTTCTGCTTCCGGCATAAAAAGAGTCGGGGGTAACATTCAGTATTCCCATAACTCTGGGATGTTCCAAATCCATCAGACTGCCGTTCACATTGATATATTTTGCTATTCTATTTTCCATTTCGATGCTTGCGTAATGATGGTGCAAATGTACATACAATAATTTATTTTTTATTGATTTGCCATTGATTTTTCGTTTATCTTTGCGCCACGTATCAAATTGTAATTTAAAATGGAAACTTCACAATTGTATAAATACTTTCTTGAGTGCGGAAAAGTTACTACTGACACTCGCGATTGCCCCGAAGGCTCTATGTTCATAGCACTGAAAGGAGCCAGTTTCAACGGAAACACTTTCGCTTCGCAAGCCATAGCTGGCGGTTGCCGTTATGCCGTGGTTGATGAGGCTGAATATGCCAATGATGCCGAAGGACGTATTCTTCTGGTTGACGATTGTCTCAAGGCATTGCAGGAGCTGGCGGCATGGCATCGCCGCGCGTTGGGCACTAAGATGATAGGTATCACGGGCACCAACGGCAAGACCACTACAAAGGAACTGATAGCCGCCGTCCTGAAAGAGAAATATAATGTACTTTACACCCAGGGCAATCTGAACAATCACATCGGAGTACCCTTGACCCTGCTTAAACTCACTCCAGAACACGAAATGGCAGTGGTGGAGATGGGAGCGAACCACCCCGGCGAGATAAAGACTCTGGTAAACATAGCATGTCCGGACTATGGTATAATAACCAATGTGGGAAAGGCACATCTTGAAGGATTCGGCTCCTTCGAGGGTGTTATCCGTACTAAAGGCGAGTTGTACGATTATCTTCGTGCTAATGGTGGAAAAATCTTCATACAGAATGAAAATCCTTATCTTAACTCCATAGCAGGCGGACTGGAATGTATCCGTTACGGTGTCGAAGAAGGACTTTATGTGTCGGGCAAAGTTCTGTCATGCTCTCCGTTCCTGTCCTTCAGCTGGAAGTCGGAAGATAAGGCCCACGAAGTGCAGACTCATCTGATAGGTTCGTATAATGTTGACAATGCACTGGCAGCGGTTGCTATAGGCCGATATTTCGGAGTTGCCGACGATGCCATCTGTCATGCGCTTTCATCATACGAGCCGCGCAACAACCGTTCGCAGCTGGTAGAGGCAGGAGGAAACAGTTATGTTATAGATGCCTACAATGCAAATCCCACCAGCATGGCTGCCGCATTGGAGAATTTCCGCATGATAGATGCCGGACATAAGATGGTAATTCTCGGAGATATGAAAGAGCTTGGCGAAGCAAGCCTTGAGGAACACCAGAAGGTGGTTGACATGCTTGCCAGTTGCAGTTTCGACAGGGTGATACTCGTTGGTTCGGAATTCGGAAAAACTGCAAATACTTTTGAGCACTACAATAATGCAGATGAGGTGTATTCCGCACTTTCTTCTGCCATGCCTGAGGGGTATATGATACTGATTAAAGGCTCGAACAGTATGAAATTGGCAGGATTGGCCGAGAAGTTAATTAAATAACTGAAAGAAGAAACCGTTACACGTACGTGTTACGCTCGTTTCACGTTCGTGTTGCGCCCGTTGCATGTTCGTGTTACACGCGTTACACGTACGTGTAACGGTTTCTATAACTCTAATATTTTCCTTCTATATTCTGTCGGAGTAACTCCCGTTACTCCTTTGAAACACCGGTTGAAATGTACAGCCGATTCGAATCCGCATTCTATGCTTATTTCATATATGTTAAAACGGTCGTCGGCAAGCAGTTTGCAGCCATAACCTATACGCATATCGGTGATGTACTGCTTTAGTGTCTTTCCGGTGTGGTCTTTGAAATATCTGCAGAATGCCGACGGATTCATTGCCGCATACGACGCTATCTCGTCGAGTGTGATATTGTCGGTGTATTTCTTGTTTATATAGGCCACAACCTTTTCAATTTTCTTGTTCTTGAACTCTGCAGGTACAGGGTTGTAGTTTGGTGATGCCGCAAATTCCCTTTTCTTTATCATAGACAGCGATTGCAGAAGGCGCAGAAAAAGTATGAGCTGTTCCATTCCCTCCGATTCTGGTATCTGTTTCAGTAATGTGGTTATCTCCGGTTTGTTCTTTACTGAAATCTTGACCCCTCTGTTCGATTCGTTCAGAAGGGTGTTGATGTTTATGAATTGTACGTAATGCGTGAAGGAATACTGCATGAAGTCTTTTTCAAACTGTATAATCGTACCGTTTACCCTTAGACTGTCATCTTGTCCATATTCCGGAGGATTCTGCATGCAGTGTGGAAGTGCCGAACCGAACAGCAGCAGAGTCTCGTCAGAATAGTCTATTATGCTATCGCCGATAATGCATTGTCCGTAACCTTTTTCCACATAAAGTATTTCATATTCGCCATGGAAATGCCATGGGTATGTGAATGACTTATAATCGTATGCCCTTGCTTTGATGGGGTTTGAATCGGATATGTGCAGTTGTTCGTTTACTATTCTTTTCATGGCTTCATGTCGAATTGGTTATGTAGGTCGGCGGCATTGCTGCCGCTTTCCCCATTAAGAACTGTACGTGCGACTTTCACCGCATACAGCTCAGATAATTCTAAATTTAATTCTCATAAAATTAAATCGGCTCATAATCATCTTTCG
>JAHLFB010000056.1 GCA_018884025.1 Candidatus Phocaeicola faecipullorum | reverse complement strand
CTCGCAACGTTTCCCGTAGCGTGCAGGCTGTGTGAAGTTTATTTTTCTTGGTATGACCACTACATATTTCGTACTTTTGTTTAATTTTGCGGTATATCCATTAAAGTCATCCCTGCAGATATTCATATATTGGTTGAGCACTCCTGATATTTCCATGTTTAACTTATGTGTAGATAATATAAAGTTACTGAAAATCAGGAACTTGACCAATTCTTCATGCTAACTCTTATTGATTTAACTCGCTGATTTTTAAGTATTTAATTAATTATTTACCGAAGTATTGACATAAAGAGCGCAAGTGACAATCTAAATTCCCTCTCATACAAATGATGAGATTAAAATATCGCCGTCCTGGCATAGATAGCGTAACACGTTCGTGCAACGCGTTATGGTAATTATATCAAAACATTATATTTCTGATATATTATCACAAAAACATTATGATTTATTATTAACTTTGTTCCTTACTAAAAATATAAACATAAGCATGAAATTCATTTCCAGAATACATCAGCGTTGGCAAAACTTCCTTCATAACGATGAACTGAAAGAAAAGATATATTCTATTGTGTTTGAATCGGATACGAAAAAAGGAAAGCTGTTCGACATAATCCTCAATAGCAGTGCCTACAGGTATAGTTTCAGCCACAATGGTGAGCGAGCATAAAAAACTGGAAAAGCGGAAATGCTCACGCTGCAACCGCGACGGGCACGATTTCGAGGCCTTATACTGCAAATACTGTGGCGCGAAACTGAAAATGGAGAAGCCCCGGGAGTTTGTGAATGAGAGGCCGAATGATGAGAGATTCTAAAAGACAACAATTAAAACATAATATAATAATGAAAGGAAAAACGATCTTAATTACCGGTGCCACAAGCGGCATAGGTGAAGGCTGCGCAAGAAAATTCGCGGCCATGGGAAGCAGACTTATACTGAACGGACGAAATACTGAAAAACTGGAAAGTCTGAAACAGGAACTTGAAAAGACAGGAACAGAAGTCGTAACTCTTCCATTCGATGTTAGAAACCGTGAAGAAATGCGTAATGCCATAGACTCTCTGCAAGGAGAATGGAAGAATATAGATGTTCTTATAAATAATGCCGGTCTGGTTTTGGGCATTGATAAAGAGCACGAAGGTTCATTGGACGAATGGGACGTAGTGATAGACACCAACATCAAAGGACTACTGGCAATGACACGCATGATTGTTCCGGGTATGGTGAAACGCGGATGCGGACACATTATTAATATAGGTTCCATTGCAGGCGATGCGGCATACGCAGGCGGCAGCGTTTACTGCGCAACCAAGGCTGCGGTAAAAGCACTGTCGGACGGACTACGTATAGACCTTGTTGACACTCCTCTGAGAGTAACCAACATCAAGCCGGGAATGGTTGAGACCAACTTCTCCGTTATCCGTTACCGTGGAGACAAAAACAAGGCAGATGCCGTTTACGATGGGCTGAAACCACTTACAGGCGACGACATAGCCGATGTGGTTTATTACGCAGCATCAGCCCCTGCTCATGTACAGATAGCAGAAGTTCTGGTTATGCCTACTTATCAGGCTACAGGAACTGTATGCCACAGACAAAAATAAATTGCATACACTTACCATAAAAGCTAAGAAGTATAATCCAAAACAGCGTTTAAATACCATTTAAATACTATTTAAATACTATTTAAACAGTACTCAGATAAGATATAGTAACATGGCAGAACAATTCGGAAAAACATGGTGGGGCAGCGAATGGCTCCGCTCGCTTACTCATATAGACTATGATAACCGTATTCCTCGCGGAGCTACATACGCACGCAAAGGAAACGTTATAGACATAAAACTGAAGGACAATATCATCACTGCAAAAGTGTCAGGAAGCAGGATAACACCATATAAGGTCAATATCATCATTCCTCCTTTCTTCCCGGAACAGATTGACGCGCTGATGAATGAACTAATCAAGTATCCGGGCATTATATCACGGTTGATGAACAGGGAGATGGCCCCGGAAATCATGTCAATAGCCAGAAGCTGCGGACTCAAGATTTTCCCTGAAAAATGGACCGACCTGAAAATGCAATGCAACTGTCCGGACTGGGCCGTGCCATGCAAACACCTTGCTGCCGTAATCTACATGTTCAGCCGCGAGATTGACAATAATCCATTCATTGTGTTCAGTATGCACAATGTAGATATTATGGAAGAGCTTAAGAAACGCGGAATATTTATCGAAGAGACCAGCAATGATATATCAGTACAGAACATAAAGGAGGTGGTAAGAACAAAAGGCTCTAGGGAAGTGAGCCATGGGGAACCTGTGTTCAAAAGAATAGACTTCTCAAAACTGACAGACAAGTCGGAAGCCTTGCTCATGCTCCTGGCAGAAAACCCTCCTTTCTCCACTACAGGGGATTTCAAAGAAAAATACTCTACTGAAATAATGCGAGCAAAGAAGAATGTACAACGATTCTTCTCAAGGAGGCTTGACGCTTCGGGACTTTTCCCTCAAACGGACATCATCTCAGGCAAGGAGATTAAAGCCGAAAGAGAATTTTCATTACAGTTTGACAGCAATCTGAAATGGAAAGTAATGAACATCAGCTATGAGGGACAGGAACCGATAACGGACTTTTTTGACGACGGTTCATTGCCTCTGGCTCTGTTGAATATAAACCCTGACTTTCTGCCCGACTATCATCCTTCGGTCATAGCTCTGAACCAGGCTCTGATATGTTCACTGCATCTGCTGTCGAAAGGAGCTGTAGCACCACAGATACTTCAGCTTTCAAGTAAAGAGTACGCCATCAGGTGGATTCCGGCTTATATCGACAGCCAGGTAAGACAACTAATGGATATGCTTGAAGATATTATTCCCGACAAACTGCTGGAATTCAGACCAGTGGAACGTAAAACAGGAAAATTTATTTACAACAAGGGAGAGTGGATTGTGTCGTTCTTTCTCGGAAAACTCATAAATAGACTTACGGCCGACAGCCTGAAATTGCCTGTAGAAGAATTATTCTTCAAGGAGAGCCACCTTCCCTTCAGCGGTGTAGGAGAAAAAGAAACGCCGGGCGGAATAAAATCATGGATAGCATCATACTCGCTCATCGAATCAGACTACCGACCTGTTCTCTATGTAGAAGAAAGTACCGATGGCGGTTTCGACATTACCGTTGGCGTGGAAAACACACGCAAACCGGAAAAGGAAGTCACTGCACTGTCCGATATACTCTCACAACCCGAATATGAGCACGAACGCTTCACCATTCTGAGAAGCTTCACCCTGCTGGCAGGAATGATGAAAGACCTCAACGGATATATTGCTAATGGAGCAAAACAAGCTTTACACTACACCGAAAAGACATTCCTGCCCGTAATACTCGAAATAATACCTGCTGTAAGGATTCTTGATTTCAAGGTTTTCATGCCTAAATCGCTTCAGCAACTCATACGTCCGAAAGCATCATTGTTGCTGAAAAAGAAATCCGGAAGTGAGAAAGGCTTCCTGAGCCTTGCCGATTTGTTCGCCTTCGACTGGGAAGTGGCACTTGGCAATGAGATAGTGTCGATGGAAGAGTTCATGAAACTGCAGAAGAATGCCGGAGGACTGATAAAATTCAAGCAGAAATATATCTATACCGATGCAGAAACTCTGGAAAAGCTTCATGACGCTTTCCACAAGATGGATAAACTCACTCCGGCACAGTTGCTGCAGGCCGCCCTTACAGAGGAATACAACTCTGCACCTATACGCCTTACAGACGATGTGCGACAACTTATCAAGGAATTGACCGAACAGGAGAACATTGCCCTTCCACGGGAACTTAATGCACAACTGCGTCCATACCAGGAACGCGGATTCTCGTGGATGTACCGCAATATGCGCATAGGATTCGGTTCGGTTCTTGCCGACGACATGGGATTGGGCAAGACTCTGCAGGCTATAACTCTTATTCTGAAACTGAAAGAAGAGGGAGCATTGAAGGAAGGCAAAGTCATCATAGTTGTACCTACGGGTCTGCTCACGAACTGGCAAATGGAGATAAGCCGATTCGCTCCGTCGTTGTCAACATTCGTCTATCACGGTACTGGCAGAGATTTGAAGAGCTTTAAATCAGATATTCTGTTAACTACATATGGAGTTCTGCGCTCTGACAATGCCAAACTTAAAAAAAGACAATGGACTATAATGCTAATTGACGAAGCACAAAACATAAAGAACAACGATACGGCACAGAGTAAGGCTGTGAAGTCAATTCCTGCCACAACTCACATAGCTCTGAGTGGTACTCCGGTAGAAAACAGGCTTACAGAATTCTGGAGCATAATGGATTATGCCAACAAAGGCTATCTGGATACGCTTAAAGCCTTCAAGGAAAACTATGCGAACCCTATCCAGCTTTGGAATGACGGCGATTGTGCCGAGCGCTTCAGAAAAGTAACAGCTCCGTTCATGATGCGAAGAATGAAGACAGACAAGAATATCATTTCCGACCTGCCTGACAAGATAGAACTTGATGTATATGCTTCGCTCAAACCGGAACAGGCTGCTCTGTATGAAAAGACTCTGGAAGCTGCCATGAACGAAATAGAGGGAATACCTACAACAGACAACGAATCTTTGTTCAAACGACAAGGACTCATCCTCCAGATGATTATGGCGCTTAAACAAATATGCAATCATCCGGCACAATTCCTTAAAAACGGTGACCGGAGGTCTGAATTGTCAGGCAAGACAGAAATGCTGCTAGACAGAATAGAAGGGATTGTCGATGGCGGCGAAAAGGTGCTTGTCTTTACGCAATATCGAGAGATGGGTGATATGTTAGTGGAATTCATAACTGCAAGGACAGGTGAAAAACCACTGTTCTATCATGGTGGATGCAGTATTAAAGAACGTCAGGCAATGATTGACCGCTTCCAGAACAACCGTACAGACAAAATTTTCATACTTTCGCTCAAAGCCGCAGGTACAGGACTAAACCTGACAGCCGCAACCCATGTAATCCATTATGACCTTTGGTGGAATCCGGCAGTTGAAGCACAGGCTACCGACCGTGCCTACCGTATAGGCCAAAAGAGCAATGTCATGGTTCACCGCTTTATCACCAAAGATACATTCGAGGAACGTATCAATGACATGATACAGAAAAAGAAGCATCTGGCAGATATGACCGTTTCAAGTGGTGAAAGCTGGATAGGCAAACTAAGCAATAAAGAGTTACGAGAGATATTCGGCTGATAAA
>JAHLFB010000055.1 GCA_018884025.1 Candidatus Phocaeicola faecipullorum | reverse complement strand
TCCGTCAAAAGTCCTTTGACATCGCGCTTTGCCCTCATATACGCAATCTGAATCACTGCCGGAATAGTGACACGGTAAGCAGGACCGGCAAGATCCAATGCAGTCCAGGCGGCAGTGATTGCCCAGCCGACAGGTCCGGCGAAAATGCTGAGCCATCTGACCAGCGCCGCATTGGCCGCCAGGGAAAGTCCGCGGCCAAGCAGGGCGCGGGCAATGGCGTTCGCCACAATCACAGCTATCTTATATGCGGCGAACCCGCCTTTGCGAATTGCTATTTGTACAGCAGCCACCATCGCCTGCTTATCAAATTGCGTTGTCTTGATGTTCAAGCCGTCAAGCAGTTCCTTGAGGCTTGCCGTATCCATATCCTCCAGCGATCTGATCAAGATGCTGTGCAGCAGATTCATCTCGATAACCTCGACAGAGGACTTACGGTTGAAATTGACCCTCATTCTGTGACATACGTCACAAAGAATCTCGCGATAGCCGGCACCTCTTCCTCTCATGAAATTGAGAACAGTGTTGCCTCCGTAGTACTGGAATTCCTCCACGATGCTGTCCACCATGTTGTTAAGTCCATCCGGATAGTAACGGGCATATTCAGGAGTAGTTGTCAGTCTCTCGTTGAAACGGGGGTTTCCCTTCCTGTTCATCGTGATGTAATCCGTGAGAATCCGGAGGTCCTCCGGGTCTGCGTAACGCAAAAAAGTTAAATCCTTGTCCATAATTCGTTGTTTTTTAAAATTATGGCGCAAAATTAGACCCGGGGTCCAGAATAAAGAAAATGTGCACTTCAAATAATCTCCATAAGTCTGACAAACAGGATTTTACAAAATTATTTATCTACACTTCCATCACTTTTTCGTATTTTTCCCTGTACTTACGTTGCGAATAGTTTTTGATATCCGACCCAATCAACTCCTGCACATCCTTTATAGTAACGGATCTTTTACGGCCGGCAGCATTCCCGTTACAAACATCCAGAATCGATTCAATCAGGCCGGACACAGCACTGGGGTCACTGCCCCTGCAGTTCATAATTTCTTTTCCCTCACTATCTTTTTCCAACTTCACAATATCATTCCTATACGCATTGTACAGTTTGACTGCCACCTTCTCCAGAAGTTTTGTTTCCGCCACCTTGCGCCCGAAAGACATATCTTTTATCAACTTCTTAAAATGTGAATTCGTTAATCTGTTGAATTGATATTTCCGAGGCAAGAGCCATCTCATATCCGCACCCATCTTTTTTATTGTCCTGCCGCCTGAGCTATGCAGCAGCACTTCAGATGCAGATTCCGCAGAGAGCCGCATCAGGATACTGTTTTCCGCCTCGAATATTTCCCTGAGCAGACCCGAACTTACGAAAGCATCCTTGTAATTCAACTCATTTCTCTCCGAATTCCTCATCAGGAACAAACCTTCAGCCCCAGTGTTTCTAAGTACACCGAAAATCCCGGCCATAACTGTCAGCGGCAGTCCGTATTCTTCATCAATATAGAGCAGAACGGTATCCGACGGTTGCAGCATCCTGGCCAAATCTCTGTATTGCACGGCCCTGTCCCGCCCCCACAGCACCAGAAGCGCCGGGATGCCGTCACTAACAGGATAAAGCCCGGTCAACGGCACAACCGGCACGCCATCAGCCTCATAATAGAAATTACAGAGCACTCTGCCGCCATTTCTCAACTCTGGACGCATGCTCAATTTCTGCGGTCCCAGCATTTCGGTCAGTCCAATACCTGACTGCAAAAGCAATGTCAATGACACGATAAGTTCCTCATCATGTATGATACCGGACACCCGTTCTGTCAACGTACCGTCCATAACTCCAGCATCCATCTCCAGGCAGTGATGCAATGCCAGCATTACTTTTTCAGTCACTTGTATCTCATCAGTCACTTCTACACCGCACAACGGGGCCACATTACTGATAAAGTTCCTGTAATCAGGCCACAGCGACACAAAGCACTCCTCATCAGCATACCGCACACGATAGCCCCACGCCTCCAGAGAATCCATTTCGATAGTCTGCACACGTATCATCGACATACCGTCAATCGTACCGCAGTGCCGGTCCAAAAACTCCCTTAGCGTGTCCGTCCACACCAGCACCACCTGCGGGCGCAGTTCCCTCAGCACATCCTCAAACGCCGGCAGATCCCGCAGAAACACCTCCTCCCACTGCCGGTACTGAAAATCCTCCTGAGGCTCCGGCAGATAATGCTGAATCCAATTGTAAAACGCCACCTTATCCCAGAATGCCGCCCTGACCCCGGAGCCCACATACTTCTTTATACCCGACATCTTATGAGTAAACGCGTCATAAGTAGGATAATGCCCACCCTCGATATATGAATCTATCTCTATGACATTACTGTTGGACAAGCAGTAATAATTCCTGTCAGGCTTATCCTCATAGACCGGACACCTCCTGTCATATTCCGCAGTCCTCCCCTGCCGCACACACTCATCGTAGTAACGGCACTTATCATACCAGCAATAATGGTACGCCCCCAGAACCAGGGTTCTCTGGCCCATGAAGCCGTCATGATAAGCGGAGCCGATTCTGGGAGTGAAGAAGCATCGAGTCATTTCTACTTAAATCAAAATGGTATACAACAATATTTGTTAATAACCATATTCCGCCATCCATCTTTCCACAGCATCAACAATCTCCGTACAATAATCAATTCTATTCTTATAAGGATAAGAAGGATGATATGCATCTATCATTATGACTTTCTCATTATAATAATATAGTCTTCCTGATTTCTCTAATTTATGTGCTCCATTAAAATAAAAATCAAATATTTTATACACACCATTTCCCAGATTTTCTACAAACAAATTGACAGTATTTCCACCTATCACAACATTTGGCTGATATGTAGCAATCTGAAATTTCAAAAGATTCTCATTCTCATGGGCAGCTTTTCTCAATTTATCAGTATTGGTTTTAGAGGTTCCATGAGTAAGTTCCTTGTCAACATTTACCCATGCACTCATATTTTTCCATATTGTATACACCTCTTCTGACATTTTATAGTTTGATGGGACATCTGCAAAGCTTACATTTTTTTCCAACATATATCCTATTATAACTGGACATTCATATGTTTGTAGACCACCATCATCTTCCACATCACTCAAAGTTCTATCATGCCTTCTTATGTATGCTATATCATGTCCACCCTTATCTGTTCCACTTTTATCTGTTTGATTTTTCATCAAATACATAATTCTCAATTGGTCAGAATCTAATCTTGTGAACCACTTTTCAGGAACTATAATTCCATCATACTGCGGTTTATCACCTTCCCTTGTACACTCAATAGCCTCTATCATAGAACGTATCTCCTCCATCGCCTGTATTTGTTCGTTTGTTTGAGAGACTAATATTTGAGACCATTGACAAGTGATAAATGCTATTACAATTAACCTAAAACATCGTATACTCATCCTGATATATGAAACCTGTTAAATAAAAATCGTTCTTTTTTCTTGTATAATTATCTGTAATGAAACACAGCTTAACAGAATACCTATCGCCTTCCGTTCCATTTAAAGACTCATGCGGAATCATCACTTTTATAGTATATTGGGGCTCAAATCCATATGTATATAATTTCTGACTTTTTGTAGCAGCATCATTAATCATCTCATAAGTGTAAGAAATATCATTCACTTTAAACTTTTCGTAAAAACGACGGAACTGCGCTTCAACCTTATCTGTTCGATTGTACCTTTTAGTACCTTCTCTTGTTGAAAGATATTTTAAATACGGATATATACTACTCCAGTCAGATTTTATAGAAATATAATAATACATTTTACCATGTAATGTTATGGTACTTATCAAGCCTATTCCATCTACTTCAAACTCATGATATTTAAAATACCGCACTTTACGACGAATCTTTCTTTGAAGTTTCTGCTTTGATTCAAAAAACTTTTTGCTATCTTTAAATGTGCAACGATAATTTATAACACTATTTTCTTTGGGCAAGCGTTTTTCAAGGGAAATCAACATATTTTCAGCATCATACTTTATTCTGCTATCTTTAGAACCGAACTGTAACGAGACTATTTCCTTATGCCTGACATCAACATCTAAATAGACAGTGTTGCGTAATGTTTTCTCAATCAATCCTTCATCCACATCTGGATCATTTTGTACAGCCAAATAATAATTCATATAATTTTCCAAAGACACCCCTTTTATCTGAGCCACGCATTTGTTAATCTGGTCTTTTATATCAGCATTTTTAAGCATGTCCCAATACAATACAACCGCCAGAAGTGATTCGTCCTGAGCACTTAGTTCAACATCCATCAGATTCTGCCTTAAAAGATTGAAGCCGTAATCAACCTCTCCTAACTCACCTATGTAGACCATTGAGGCGTATAGTTTAGCAATACCGTTTTTCTTGAGGTGCTCTGTCACAGTTGAAAGTAACTCACGCTTCTCCCAATCCGCACTGATATCTCCGTACCTTAAACGATACAGAGCTATCATTCCTAGCCTTTCATCATACCTGTACAACTTACATTTTGCCATCATTTCAGCATACTTATCAAAACACTTAAATGCCTCTTGAAGGTTAACTTTTTTCAATGTATCTTCCTCATACAATGATATAAAAGCATTTCCTCTCTCATACCAATAAGGGGCAAAATACCTCAACGTCATAGCATCATCCAACAACAACTGAGTTTTCAATTTATTATCCGGCTGACTCAAATCATTATAAAAATCAGATATTATCGCTTCCGTCATAGCCATATTATCTTTAAGGTCATAGTCCTTAAAAACCTCAGTATATACATCCTGCATCTGCTTTCTCATTTCGGTCAAAATATTCATCTCACTCTTTTGCAATTCCCACAACTTATTATCCAGTTCCCCACTCAACTCATCTTTCCTTTTCTGGACATCCATATATGAACGAAGAGACGTTAACAATACATTGGATGCGACAGAAACCAAGTTCACATTGACCTGAACACCTGATATAGCTGACAACAACGCATCTCTTGCCATTGAATTAGATTTATCATAAAAAATTCTACGATACCTTTCTTTTTCGATATTACTTTGAGTTAAGCCGTTTAGCGCATCTTGCAGCTCCTTCCTAAACATTACTACTGACGAGTAGTCTGTAGCACCTTCCCATGTCCAGACATTATTCAACCTATCACGTTCTTCTTCTAATACAATTCTATCTTTTGAGATAATTATCCTTGTGAGAGTATTCAAACATTCATTTAAAAACATAGATGCCTTTAACTGTTCTTCTGTCATACCACTCACATCAACATCCATAGCAAATCCATAGTATTGTTTCATTTCACATGGCCTAGCAAAGACACTAGAGAAAAACACAATCAGCATGACTAATAACGCTATCAATTTCTTCATAACCATTTATTTGTCTATTGTTATTAACTGTTCTAGCAATCTGTCTTTTTCCAAGCATTTTGAGTATTCATATAATATACTATTATTAAACGCTTTATGAATTAGACTTTTTCTTTCTTTCCTATTTTCACTTTTAGCTTCGAGATACACTACTAAATTTTTAATTTTATCCCGTGACACGAATAATACATTCTCATGCCTTTGAAGCAATACTGTATTAAATATATCATTTTTTACAACCATCTCATTAACCATTATTTCTATCATTTTAGATGATGCATCTCCAAAAATAAAATCATAATTCCATTTTTTACAACGCCATTTCATAGGTTTATAGAGACCAACACCAAAATTCACCTCATAAAACTTAAAACATTGCCAGGAATACGTTTTATAAACTGTTTTTTCTATGTATTCTTCTATTCTTTCTTGGATAGAATAAAAAATTATTCGTATCTGACTGGCTTCTTCTTTGCTAAGTTCACTTCCTTCTCTTGTTAAATAACAATCCACCCATCTATTGAAATCAAAGTCAAAAGGGTCTGCACTATTTATCATTTCTTTATCTTGCTTAATATTAGCCTGTCGTTCCGTTTTTTTTGTAGCACATGACAATGTGAGCAAGAGTAAAGTAAGCACAAGCAATATTTTTTTTGTCATTAACCAACAACTTTCCATCTTCGTTTTGAAATTATTAACTTAAGTTTCGCAAGTGTTAAATTATATAATAAAAAAGGCTAAAGTTTTGATAATCCACAGATTATCACTATATTAGCGTTACCAAACAATATGGAACCCTTTAGCCATGAACAAAGATAGACATATTATCAGTGAACTCCAAGAGTTTTTTTCGAACAATGACTCCGGCAGGGCAATAAACAGCATATCAGGCATAATGAACAGCATAAGGATACAGAGCAAGATCATCGGCTCAGTAAAGAGTCCGAACTGCAAGTTCACCTGTCTTCAGGTGCTGCATCTGCTCGTACTGTTCCCGTTCTTCTCGATAAAGAATGCGGCCGGCTATTCGTCTTCCGCCCTAGGCAAGCTGTTTGCCTGCCACAAGGATATGTTCTACCGTTTCATGAACGACGGCAACGTCAACTGGCGCGTATAATCTACTCGGTTTTCAGACAGCTGTATTCACGCGTGAGCCGCCGGACGGCATTGGAATCGGACATCAGGTGCGTCATCATCGACGACACGGACCTTCCAAAGACCGGATTCAGGACAGAGAAGATTGGCAAGGTCTTCTCCCATACCCGAATGAGGCCCATACTTGGCTTCAAGGCGATGTTTCTCTGCTTTACAGACGGAGTGCCTCAGTTTCTCCTTGGCTTTTCTCTCCACGGAGAAAAGGGAAAACGAAGCGACAGGCCGCAGGGGTTGTCCAGGAAACAGGTGGAGGACCGCTACCGCAAGGACTGCTCGGAGGATGAGCATATTGCCAAACGCAGCTCCGAGTATTTTGCAAGTAAGATTGAGACGGTCATCAGCATGCTCAAGCGCTCAATCACAGAGGGCGTACGTTTTGATTATCTTCTTGTGGACAGTTGGTTCACCTGTTCTGAACTTTTGAAGTTCGTGGTCTCAAGGCACTTCGGATGCCACCTTGTCGGAATGATAAAGATGGGCAGGACCAGGTATGAGACAGAGCATGGAAGCAGGACAGCGCCCGAGCTTATCAGGGCTCTCCAGAAGTCCGGGAGCGTAAAGTACAGCCGCGCAATCGGTTATTATACAGCAGCCGTCTCCGCGAAGCTCTCCGGCATCAAGGTATGTCTGTTCTTCTACCGTAAAGGCAGGAACGGCAACTGGAACGCCCTGCTCACCTCTGACCTTAAACTCTACGCAAAAGAAGCCTTCAGACTTTACTCCAGAAGATGGGTTATCGAAGTGACCCACAAAGAGATGAAACAGAACCTGAGGCTCGGGAAAAGCCAGTGCAGGGACTTCGCCGGACAGATTGCAGGCATATCCTTGTGCGTTCTGCAGTACAATATACTCAGCTATGTCAAGCGCAATGAGTCCTACGAGACTGTCGGATGACTCTTTGCTGAGGTCACAAAGGATTCTGTCGAACTTTCAGTAGCGGAACGGATCTGGCTGCTGATAGTAGAAGTTATAAACGTCATTGCCGAGGCTCTCAACTGTGACGCTATAGCCCTGACCGAACAGGTGATTTCAGACGATAAACAAATCAAAGCGGTGAAACTGGCCTTTGACAAGATCGCGCTTGCCGCTTGACAGGCTATAAATACTTGCGAAACTTAAGTTAATATTAAACAAACATACATAAAAATCAGGATTTTTGTGTATATTTGTACTATAAATGGACGAAATGAAAAAAACTTCAAGATTCCAAAATACTTCATTAATAAATTAAAAAAATCAGAATCAGTGCCGCAGACCACTCATACTTCACTCATAATGGCAAAGCCATAAAAGCCCTTTACAAAATAATACAGGCCCTTGGGAACACCTACTCAGGCAAATAAAACACCATATTCTAAAACTTAAGACTAAAAACATAATGAACAATACTTCACAAGACATTGAACATTTTTTACTTGCTACAGATCTCTTTTTCTATAATTTAATAAAAGAGGGCATTATTTGCAATGACCAACTAATACCTACAAACTCTACTATCACTTCAATTGATAAACATTATGTAGTAACCAACGATGATGGAGAAGAGATACAATGTGCAAAAAAGGGAACAGTAAGATGCAGAAAAAATGCCCCTAAACCTGGCCAGAGAGCATATTACTACCTAAGAGGGAATAAACGAGTTTCATATTGTGTCATACTTGAAATGACATATGGGGAATTGATTAAAATCTTTAGAAAGACAGTACAATTCTCACAAACTGCATCAGAAACACGCAAGGGTCAAGCATTAATAATCCTGACTTTTCTAACTAAAATTGCGGCAGATAGATCAGACGTACGTCTTGAAATAGGTACTTTCAAAACGGAAGCTAAAGCATTCTTCAAGAAGCATTTTACTTCTCAAAGACATCTCGGAATAGAATAAACCACGAAGATTTGTCTACGAAAAGTGTAATCTCTAGACTTCCCCACTTCATATGATGTTGCTTATCTCTCTTGTGCTGTTGCCGATGGCGTACAGGCCTATGAAGTCCGCAAGGATCTTCTCGCGTTTGCGTACAACCTGAGGACCGAAAGCGCCGTCCCGGTCGCGTGTGTGTTTATTGTCACTTCGCCCATCGAAGTTTGTACCTGCCCGGTACATTTGAAAGTGATATAGACGGTACATTTAATCTGTAACTTCCGATGATTTACGGTATACACGAAGGCGAGGCTCCGGATATTTCGGAGGCTCGCCTTCAATTGTGGAGGAGACTAAAAATTCAGGCCGAGTTTCTTGAGAACCTTGCCAGTCTTAGC
>JAHLFB010000054.1 GCA_018884025.1 Candidatus Phocaeicola faecipullorum | reverse complement strand
TAAATGCCAAACAGCATTATACAGTCAATGTACTTACTATTAAACTTTACATACTGAAGACCACTTTAGGTGGGCTGATACCTCCTTTATTACTTTAAAACTCAAGTTTTGCATTTGCGAAACTTGAATTACTTTTATAAAATTGCAAATATGAATATTATATAATAACTTTACGCACAATAATAATCAAGTGTCTGTTATGGGAACCTTTGACGAAAACAGAAAAGCCAAGGAAGAGATTAAAAAGAAAAACGATATCCGCAAAGAGAAGATAGCCGGATATTTCTTTGACTTGTCGAAACTATCTTTTGCGGGTATGGTGATAGGAAGTATGACACCTATGTTTACAGACATAGACAACGGTGTCAACTGGTATTCTACTATTTTGGGTGTTATCACCTCATATGTTTTTGCTTTTTTTGCTAACAGAATTTTAAGATAATACAATTATGGATTCTTTGAGTTTTACTTTTTTGGTGACTGCTATCATTGGTATAGGTCTGGTAATATGGTCTTATACAAAGAGCGGTAAGAAATGGATTGACAAACTATAGTCTGACATAGTATATATA
Source organism: Candidatus Phocaeicola faecipullorum (assembly GCA_018884025.1). GTDB lineage: Bacteria > Bacteroidota > Bacteroidia > Bacteroidales > Bacteroidaceae > Phocaeicola > Phocaeicola faecipullorum. The sequence continues at coordinate 3,191 of JAHLFB010000054.1, read as the reverse complement.
GAAAATAAAAAAAGAGGATATATCGGGATGCGGCGGTATATCCTCTTTCTGTTTGTGCGTGTGCTTATAGTGTTTCTCCGGCCTTATTGTTTCTCATCATCTTTTCCCGCTTTCTGCTTTTTCTCTATCAGCATGTTCATGAATGCCGAGCTTATGATACCTGTGGGGATGGCAATCATGGCAATGCCAATCAGGCTTATAAGGCTGCTAAGAAGGCGTCCCAGAGGAGTGACGGGATAGATATCGCCGTAGCCCACGGTGGTGAACGCCACTATGGCCCACCAGAACCCGTCGCCGATGTTCTCGAAAGCCTGGGGCTGGGCGTTGCGCTCTATGTAGTACATCAGTATTCCGGAGAAACCGAGCATGATGCCGCATGCCGTATAGGCGGTGATGAGTTCTTCCTTTACGGAGGTCAAAACCGTGCCTATCATCCGGAACGAGCGTGAGTAGCGGATGAGCTTGAATATTATCAGTATGTAGGCCAGCACCACAAGGTGTACGTGGGGAGTCTCCCTGTAGATGTATATCCCCACGAAAGGCAGTACGGCTACCAGGTCTATCAGGCCGTAGAACGAAAAGATGTAGTGCAGGCGCGCTATCCACGGATTCTTATGTTCCGCATACTGCACGGGGGCGGCGGCAATCAATGCACAGGAACAGCGATTAGACAAAACTCCGGCAGACACAGTGGTAAACGTGGGCTATGCCACCGGAAGCATCAGGAAACTGTCAGGCTCCGTGGAGCTTATCGGCAGGACGAGCATTAACTACAGCGGAAGTTTCGGCATTTCCAGTGTGTATAAAAGGATAGGCATGCTCGATGCCGACGCATACAGGAATGTCACTTCCGGTCTGGGACTGGACATCATAGACAAAGGCTGTAATACTGATTTCCAGAAAGCGATAGAAAGGACGGCCATACGGCAGAATCACAATATCGCTCTTTATGGCGGCGGAGACAAGTCTTCTTACCGTGTGTCGCTGGGATATCTGGATATGGAAGGTGATATAATGAACGAGGGGATGAACGCTTCGGGCGCGTGGGACAATCTCACCACGGCGAGTCATATAACAAATCCGTTGGCATGGATGGAGGTGGACAACCGTGAGGCGGCATCTTATTTCAGCGCGCATGCAAAGGTGAACATAAACCTGCCATACAGGCTGAAACTGGTGGTTTTCGGCTCATATACATACATTGAATGCCCGTACGGACGCGTCGTCAAAGTTCGGCGAGAATCATAAATGGGGATTTTTCCCGTCGGCTTCTGTGGCATGGAACATATCGCAGGAAGACTTTATGAGGTATGTTGATATAGTCGATAATCTGAAGGTCAGACTGGGATACGGACTTGCAGGAAATCAGGGAGGAATAAGCTCTTATACCACCATGAACCTGGCCAAACCGAACGGAGTCACTCCTGCGGGTAACTTGCCTATGGTCACTTTTGAAACTCTGAGGAATGTCAATCCTAACCTGAAATGGGAAGTGAAGAAGACTTTCAATGCGGGCGCCGACCTTGAGATGTACGGTAGCCGGCTTATCCTGTCTGTCAATTATTACAAGTCGAAAACAAGCGACATACTTTACCTGTATCCGGAACATATACTTTAAGTCTTGGGTTGAACTTTTAAAACTAATGCGTATGAAACGGTATGTTTACATCATAACAGCTTGCATCCTTACTCTCTGTTCCTGCAAGGAATTTCTGGACGAAAATCCTAAGGACGCGATAAACGAAAATCAGATAGCGGGAAATCTGAAGGAACTATACATGCACAGTGTCGCCACTCTTTATAATAATATAGGCGGATATAATGACAGTGAGGGAATACAGGGCACCGGACGTGGCATATACGACCTGAATACTTTTACCACCGACGAGGCTATAATGCCTACACGCGGCACAGACTGGTATGATGGCGGATTTTGGCAAGGGCTGTATCTTCATGACTGGGGAACAAACAATAATTCGGTTCTTGCCACCTGGGAGTATCTGTACAAGTCTGTCATGCTGTGTAATGAGTCTGTCAGAAGAATCAGGGATTATGCGGCAAAGCATAGTGATGATGATACCCGGCCTCTGATGGCCGAAGTAAAAGTTCTAAGGGGACTTTTCTATTATCATCTTATGGATTTGTTCGGCAGAGTTCCGCTCATAAAGGAAAACGGAGTAGAGAAATCCTCGAAAGAACAGGCCGAAAGGAGTGAGACCTTTTGGTTTATTGTAAATGAGCTGCAGGAAGCATTGCCTTATCTGGCAGACGAACGAAGTAATGTACCAGGAGAGTATTACGGACGTGTCACACTCCATGTGGCGTATTTCCTGTTGGCTAAACTGGCACTGAATGCCGAGGTATATACAGACGATGTATGGACTGACGGTTTAAGGCCAAACGGAGCTGATATAGAATTTACAATAGACGGAGCAAAGAAGAACGCATGGGAAACCACGATATACTATTGCGACAAGATAGCTGATGCGGGATACGACCTTGAGCCGGACTACAGGACTAATTTTGCAGTGTTCAACGAATCGTCTGTCGAGAATATCTTTGTAATACCTATGGACAAGACATTATATACCAATCAGTTCATATATTTATTTAGGTCGCATCATTATAATCATGCAAAGGCTTACGGACTTGGGGGAGAGAACGGTGCGTCTGCCACTCTGGATGTTCTAGAAACATTCGGTTACGGTACGGAAAATGAAGATCCACGATTTGAATTCTGCTATTTTGATGACGCTCTTACCGACCTTGACGGAAATCCTATAATGCTGGATGATGGAAAGACACGTTTGGTATATGAGCCATGGAAAGTGGCACTCGATGTATCAGGTAAACCGTACGAAAAGACGGCCGGAGCAAGAATGAAAAAATATGAGGTTGACCCTACAGGCTTTAAAGACGGTAAACTTATTGACAATGATATCGTCCTTTACAGATATGCCGATGTGCTTCTTATGAAATGGAAGCCAAGGTCCGCAACGGCGAAAACGGTGACAGAGAGCTTAATCTTGTCAGGAGTAGAGTAAATGCCCCTGCCAGGAATGCCACTCTTGAAAATATCCTGGATGAAAGAATGCTTGAGCTTGCCTGGGAAGGATGGCGCCGTCAGGATATGATAAGGTTCGGAGTTTACACTGAAGCATATAGCTGCCGTCCTCAACTGGAGAATGAGA
>JAHLFB010000053.1 GCA_018884025.1 Candidatus Phocaeicola faecipullorum | reverse complement strand
CATTCCTGAAGAAACAGGAAACGGATCTTGTGCGTCCGGCTTGTGAAGCTCTGGCCGGAGCCAGCACACAGATAACCATAAGCCTTTCATCCTTACTTTCGGAAGAAAAGTTCAGGCGGTTCCTGAAGGAGAACAGCGAACTTTTCATCGAGGTGATGAACCAATCCAGCGAAAAGGGAAAAGCTATTGACAGAGCTGAAAGAGCGGTACGGGATTCTGATGCAACTATCAGGAAGAACCAGCAGGCCATTTTCAAGCGGATAGAAGCCAACGAAACAGCACAACTTAAAGCCATGCAACATATAGTTTCCTTCCTCGATGCAAAAGGAAAGACCGGGCTGCTCGATGACATAAACAAGGTCTATAAGAAGGAAAAGGAAAGGAGGGGACTATGAATATAAAGATTCAGGGTGGCGGTTCCGGAACCTATGCCAATACAGGGAGCTGCACAGGAGTTACGACCTATCTCCAGCACGAGGATCTGGAGCGCATGAAGAACGGCCAGGAGGTGCAGCCGTTTTTCAATAACTCTCGTGACTACATAAGCGCACAGGAAGTAACCTTCAAAATAGACAACAACAAGGCAAAATTAAGCCGGAACGATGCGAAGTTCTATGTGATCACGGTAAGCCCTTCCAGCCGGGAGCTGGAGAAAATGGGCAAGACAGAGAAGGAACAGGCTGAAGCCATGAGAAAGTATGTCCGTGATGATGTGATGCAGCACTATGCGGAAGGGTTTGGAAAAGGCCTGAACAAAGAGGATATCGAGTATTACGGGAAGATCCATTTTGAGAGGAAGGGAGCCGACCGGTACGACATGCACGCACATATCATCGTCAGCCGGAAGGACAGGAGCAACACCAGGAAGCTAAGTCCGAAGACCAACCACACAGGGAAGAAGAACTGCGGAAACGTGAAAGGCGGTTTTGACAGGACAGATTTTTTCCGAAAGTGTGAAACCTCATTTGACAAGCGCACAGGGTATGACCGGGCCCCGGAACAGACCTTTGACTATCTCAATACCATGAAGAACGGAAGCCCGAAAGAAATATTCCAGAAAAAGGAGTGGGCGGAACGTGTGAACCATGAACGGCTTGAGAAGATGAAAGCCGAATGGAGCCGGGATCTTCAGGAACCACACCAGGAACAAGGCCGGGAAGAAATCCAACAACAGGGAAACAGTATTTCCCAAGTTCTGGAAATCAACCAGGCGCCACAGAGAAAGAAGCAACAGGAGGAAGAACTCGACCAGCCCAGGAAAAGAAGCCGGGGTTTTGGAATGGGTATGTAGCATAGGGACAATTTCTTAACTTTCTTGTACTAAAGGTCATCTAATATCTTGTACCGTTTTTCTACATGATTATAGGCTGCTGCCTCTTTAACATCAATGTCAAACAGGTAACAGGCAAACAGTAGGTCATTAGAATGGTAGAAACATTTTATCTTGTCTTTTATGATTTCGCGAATACGAGAATATCCGTATAGCTTTAATATTGCGTAAAAGTCAGATAAATGTCCTCTTTCACAAACTCTCTGTATAACGATTCTACTCATTTCTTCCCAATCGAAGTTATCAAGATTATATTCCCACAATAGGGAAGGAGAAACTTTCTCCAAACCTGTCATTTTTGTAGGTGATTTTAACTCCTCTTTAAGGTCTGGAACCTCTTCTAAAACTTTGTGACCAAATGTTTCCATGTGCTTAAAAGTTAAGAATTTGTCCCTTTGTCCTTTCTGTCTTGATAGCTAAAGTAGATATAACCAACAACGGCTACAACTGAAACGAAAATTGAAACTGCTATTGCTCCCATATCATTTCCCTTTTTTGTCTTGATCGTTGAAATAAATCACTCCTACAATGGCTATCACGGACACAAGTCCAAACATTATCAAAGCTCCCATATTTATTTCTATTTTTTTTCGATATAAATCCGTTACGATATGTTATTTGGATACATTTTTGGGCTTGCTTGTTAATTCTATCCATGCTTTGGCTTCCCAATAGTCAATGCTCATTCTTACAGAATCCCTTTGCTCTGGAGATAATTCATAGTATAAAGAATCTTTTTCCCAGTCTTTGAAAATGACTTCAATGGAATCTGATTTCTCTTTCATTATGCCTTTATAGATTTCAGGTAATTTCTTGTTCAATAAGGATGTTATCATGAATGTACCACTTTCTATCCTGGTATTAACCTGTGGGGCCGAAATAATGGAGTCGTTATATACGAATGCAATCTGTTTCCCTATTGATTTTTCTGTTTCATCGGCCCACTTGTTGATCTTATGCTTGCTTATTCGTCCGCTAATGGCGTATTTGCCGTAATAGTCCTTTTTAAGTTTTAGTCCAACCATATCTTTTACAGTTATGATTGGTTTGGCAGATAAGCTGTCTGCACTTAATACGTGATACCAGCCGTTTTCTCTATGTGTAAGAATGGGTTTAGTTGTATTTAACTGTGCTTTTATTCTTAGCGAAAAAAATAAAAACGATATAAGGCTGAATAAGATGATATTTGTTCTCATATTATTTTGATTTATAATATAAAATTACATTGATTTTATCAATATAAGGGTGTAGATAATAGAAGCTATGCCTATAGATAAAGCTACTAATGACCATTTTAGAAAGCTTTTATCTTTGTATTTATAGCCATATATTGTACCAAGGATAGAGCATACACTTACACCTATAGGTATTGAAAAAAAACCTGTTGCTATAATAAGTATTAGCATAATAACAGCCATACAACTAATAATTTTTGTTCTTGAAATGTTACTCATACGCTTGTTGCTTTAAAAGTTATAGTTCCGTATTTACTTTGATTTTCCCTATTGTTTTTTGTTCGTCACGTACCCGGCAAAGTTCCCGGTGTACTTTTTTCCTTATACTCCTGAAGAATTATAATTCCGTTACGAAATATAAATTCAACAAGAGTATCATTGGTTATATTCAAACAATACAAATGTAGATATTAAAATTAACTTATAGCTGTAATTATGAAATAAATAAGCTACATTCAGCACCATATTTTACTTCACGAGGATAACATCATCGAGGTTGGTGGTGTACTGCTTGCTGATGTGTTCGCATTTGAGGTGCCAGGACTTGTCTGTGGTACCCTGGACAGCTACCTTAATGGTATTGTGGCCGTTCTTGAGGTTTATGGCATCTATGGCAGCGGCCAGTCTTGATTGCTTCTCACGGTCAATAGTGTCGAACAGGTTGGTCTGGATGGCAGAGTCAGGAACTATGTTCCAGACAATGACACCGGCTTTCTTGTACTGGTAACCTCCCTCCTTGCGGAAATC
>JAHLFB010000052.1 GCA_018884025.1 Candidatus Phocaeicola faecipullorum | reverse complement strand
TCCCTTTTGATTGAAGCCGCTCATCTGCCAGCCATATCATCCAGTGACATCATCGTCACCAATGTGCGCCATTACGAATCCCTCACCCATGCTCTCGAAGCCATTCGCCGCGTACAAGAAGGCCTCTCCACAGATTTATCCGGAGACCTTATCTCCCAAGACTTGCGTGAATGTATCTTCCATTTGAGCGACATTGTAGGGGAAGTTACAACGGATGAGGTGCTTGGGAATATATTTAAGCATTTTTGCATCGGGAAATAAGGACTGAAAAACGATGAAAAACGCCAGCAAACAATAACAAATAAAAGTCTAATAATCAATATATTAAACAATGTTAGCAATCTACGCTAACATTGTTTATTTTCACGGTTTTGCATATTTTTGTACCCCGAAAGTACCTGTTGACTCATTAGAGTAATTTTTCACTAACAACGTGTGCGAAGTACAAAAGGTATTTACACATCATTACACACCTTTACACACTATTTCGCAGCGAGTTTTGGAGAGTAAAATATGGGTAACAAGGTAAGAATTGAAAGAATCTGTGAATTTTGCGGGAAGACTTTCATAGCAAAGACCTGCAAGACACGTTTCTGTTGTAAGGCTTGTAACAATAAGTATTACAAGGAGTTAATTAGAAGTGACCGCTATAATGCAGTCACAAAAGAAGTGAAAGAGGAAAAGAAGAAAAGAATCCGTCTGGCTGTAGATGAACTGGAAGTTATACAGGCGAGAGAATTTATCAGCCTGAAACAACTCGCCATTTATCTGGGGGTAAGCAGAAAAAGTATTTATACTTACATGCGGATTTATGAAATTCCATTTTCCAAATTGGTAGTAGAATTATTGTTAAACGCAAAGAGGTTGAAACGGTTATGATGAATTTAAAAAGCGTAAAAACAATGCAAGAGAGACCTATTAAGTCTACAAAAACAATTACTGATTTCTACTCTGCAAAAGAGATAGAAGAAAAGTACCAGATTTCTTATAGCAGACTTTATGTGATTGCTAAAGAAAACAACATTCCTTCAGCCACTCTTTCAGGAAAGAGGCTGTTCAGTATGGAACATATTGACCGCTATTTCAGGAAGTTGGGATATAAGGAAGCTGAAGAAATAACAGAGTGGTACACAATCGAACAGATCCAGAAAATCTACAAGATGACGGTAAAGGCCGTACACAGCTTTACCTCAAGGTATAAAATTCCCAAGAAAAAGGAAAAGACCGGGAATACTACCTTGTATTCCAAGAAACATGTTGATGAAATCAAAAATGCCCGGATTGGAGAGGACGGATATATAACCGTTCCCGAAGCTTGTGCATTGTTCAATGTAGATCGTGACACTATCTACAACAGATGCAAATGGTACAACATTCCCAAGAAGACAAAGGGAAAGAATGTCATTATAAGCATTGAAGGACTCAGAAAGGTGTTTGGTACAGGAAACATTGCCATAAATAATGTTAATGAGCCTGCCATAGCCGCACATGAGTAAACGGCAATCTATGACAAACAACGCTAATGTATCACCTATCAAATCCGAATTATCATGATTTCAAAAGTATATCTTAGAAAAAAGAAAATAAGTAAGGGAAGAGTTTCATTATATCTTGACTTCTACCCTCCTATTCTCATTCCTGGAACTAACAGAACAACACGCCGCTATTTTCTCAATGTACATCTTCCGGAAAAGCCCAAATCATTTGCGGAACGTGAACATGTAAAAAGTATTATGCAGAAGATGGAAATATTCCGTCTGAGAGTACTGGAGCAGATAATAAACGAGAAATTCGATTTTTACGATAAGATTGTTGAGAAAACTGATTTTCTTGATTATTTCAAAAATGAATCACTCAAGCACAATAAGAAGTGGATTTATGTGTATCAGCACTTTGCTGCCTTCACCAACAACAAATGTACTTTTGCAGATATCAATGTGGCTCTCTGCCAGAGATTCCGCTCCTATCTGCTGAATACGGCCAAACTGAGAGACGACAGTAAAAAGCTGAAACAGAACTCTGCTGCCGGATATTTTTCCACATTCAGAGGAATGTTGAAAGAGGCCTATAAGAAACGGATGCTTAAAGAGAATATCAATGATTTTCTTGACAGGATTCCGGAAGAGGAAACAGAAATCAATTATCTGACAGAACATGAATTAGGACTGATCATAAATAATGAGTGCCCTATTCCGGTTTTGCGAAAGGCTATCATTTTCGCCTGTATAACAGGCTTCAGAAGAAGCGACATACTTGCTTTGAAGTGGGAGGACATCAAGGAATTGCCCAAAGGCGGATGGTGTGTATTCAAACGTATGCAGAAAACAAAGAACATGGCAAACGTTCCTATCGGAGACGATCTCATGGAAGTCATCGGCCCACGTGGTGAAGGACTCGTATTTAACGGACTTACCACATATATGCTGACCTATCCGATGAAAAGATGGTTCAAAAGCATAGGTATAAAGAAAGACTTGCACTTCCATTGTACACGTCATACATACGCTACCCTGTCACTGGCCCTCGGTACAGATATTATTACTATCAAGAATGTACTCGGACATAAACAGGAAAGTACCACAATGCGGTATACCAAAGTCGTGAACCCATTAAAGGAACAAGCTGCAAAACGATTAAGCATTAATACAATCAGTCAAAACACGGAACAATATGAAAAAGGCAATTTCTAAAATCAATCCATTCCGATATGCAAAAAAGTTGCATATCGGTTATATCTGGCTAATAGCAGTACTTCTGCTATTAGTCGTAGGTGTTATCTGCTCAGGAGCAAAAGTGTATAAATACAGTCCTATACTCTCGGTTGTCTCCTACTCTTTGGCCGCAATCAGTCTTATAGCGATAATTATTATGATAGTGCGGAAAATCTCCGAAATGAAGATTCAAAGTGAACTGGACAAATATATTCTTGTGCTGAATGAGCATAAGGATGATCAGGAATGGTTACATAAAGAACTTACTTATGTCAATCTGAGAATATATAACAAGACAAACGGACATTTATACCGGTGCAAGAAAAAACTGCTGGAAGAATACAAAAATGAGGCAAACAATGAAAGTGTAACCGAAGAGCTGCTGATACGACTTAAAGAACAGGAAAACCGCCATCAACAGCAGATCGAAAAGATAGAGGAACTTCTCGTAAATGACCAGAAGCCATTACAGTATTATTTGGATGCAATAGAGAATAACGGCAATGATAATCCAGCCGATGACAAATCTACAAGATTATGCAAACTGTTTTCCTTTATTTATAATTATATCAGCACGGAATTGGACGATTGTCTCAAACCTTATGAAATTGAATATTTTAAGAAGTATGCCTTTTCTCAAATTACAGGCATGCCAATAGAAGAAGATATACAATACCCGATTTCTGAAATCTACAGAATGTCAAAGACTGACTTGGGAGCTTTCATTCATAACCTCTATATAATGTGCCACTATTGTAGAACAGACCTAAAGAAAACCGATTTCTTCAATGGGTGTCAGAAGTTTATATCAGATTCTTTCTGCACTGCTAATGTATTATTCAAGAACAGTACAAGACTGGCAACTAATTCCCGCATTGAGGCCATAAATATGAAAAAAAGCAATTTCTTCAGCGAATATCTGAAAGAAATCCAGTAGAAACAAATACCATTCTTATAACTGAGGATTCCTGTAAAACTGTATTTAAAGTTTTATGGGAATCTTTTTTTTATGTCAGCCGGATACATATAAATCATAGTATAAACACACAGAATTACAGTATATTACATTGTAGTTGTTAAAAGTTTGAGGAAAGCATGAGGACCGCATGAGGAATTAATGAGGACATGCTTTTTTATCCATCATTTGCCATTCTTTTGCAGAGAAATCAAATTTTTACAAATGATGAAAAACGAAAACAATGTTTTTGGCAAAGTTACACACGATAACTTGCCGCAGGCTGTAGAGCACCTCATAAAAATGATGGAGGAACAGGCTCAGAATTCTAAAAATAACATGTCGGTGGAAGATGATGAGATATCCATCGAGGAAGTAAGTTCTCTTATAAAGAAAAGCGTGAGCACCATTTACCGGTATACTTGTCAAAACAGTATTCCTCATTCTAAGCAGGGTAATACACTCCATTTCTACCGGTCTGAGATTCTCGAATGGATGAAAATGCACAAGAAGAAATGTATTAATGAACTCTCTGATGAAGCACATATTGAGTCATTCAGGGTATTAAACCGTGATTAACAGGTATGGGAGAAAGTAGAATAACTCCAAGTGGTATAATAAATGATGCTGTCAGCATGATAGGCAAAATGAACGACTCTTCATTTCCTATTGATGTTTTCCCAAATAAGATAAGAAACATCATTCTGAATATGTATGAGTACCTGGCATTTCCTATCGACTACACAGCGTGCAGCATGATGACAGCCATTTCCACTTGTATAGGCAATACACATATCCTTCATTTCAAAACGGGATGGGATATCAAGTGTATCATATATATGGCTCTCGTCGGAAGGCCGGGTGCCAATAAAAGCCATCCTCTGAAAACAGCCTTCGAACCTCTGTTCAGATTTGATAAGGAGCAGAAGGAAATATATAACGAAGAGTACAGAAAGTATGAATCAATAATGAGCTTGAGTAAAAAGGAACGTCTGGAACAGGGATTTGACATGTTTCCTAGGGAACCTGTACGCACCCGATTTCTGGTTTCTGATATCACACAGGAAGCTATGGCAAAGTCTATATCAGAGAATCCGCGCGGCATTTGCCTTTACATGGATGAACTGCAAGGATGGATCAATAATTTCACACGCTACAACAAAGGCTCGGAAGAACAGTTCTACATTTCACTGTTCAATGGGTACATGTATATTTCCGACCGCAAAATGAATACAAACAATATCATGATAGACTCTCCGTTTTCCAATGTGATAGGTACAATTCAGCCGGAAATACTTATCGATACATTCAAAGGAAGTAAAAGCAATAATGGTTTCCTTGACCGTATTCTTTTTGCCATACCTGAAATTCAGGATAAGCTATACTGGAAAGACGATGATATTGACATGAGCCATTTCAATGAATGGAACACAATCATGCAATCGTTCATCAGAATGAAAATAGAACATGATGAGCACGGGAATATAAATCCTACAAGACTGGAATATGAACCTGGAGCCAGACGAAAGGTTATGGAATGGCAGCATCAATGGGCAGATATGTTGAACATGGAGGAATCGGATAAAAGACGCAGTATATACAGCAAATTTGAGACTTACATTCATAGATTCTGCCTGATCATCCAACTGTGCAAATGGGTATGTAATGAAGGTGACAAAAGCTGCATCGATCTTGACAGTGTAATGAAATCCATACGTCTGGTATCCTATTTTAAAAATACCGCCCTGCAGATATGCTCCATGATTGAAGGCGTGATGCTCACTCCCAAGCAGACAGAACTGTTGGAAAAGCTGCCGGATAAGTTTACACGTTCTGAAGGATTGGAAGTAGCCGTCTCAATGAACTGGAGTACCAGCACGTATGACCGTTTCCTGAAAAAAGCAACAGGAACTTACCTTTATCACGAATATGGAAATTATAAAAAAGCACAATGACAAAGTGATAAAGTGACAAACTAAGGCTGACTTTATCACTTTGTCACTTTGTCAATCACTAAAAACAGATAATTATGGAAAACTTCAGATTTATATTGGAGCCGTACAACAGGTACCAGAGAAACAGATACACCTGCCCCTCGTGCGGAAAGCATCGTGAGTTCACCCGTTATATCGATACCCAAGGGGCTATCTCCTTTCCCGAATATGTAGGAAAATGTAACAGAATCAATAATTGTGGTTATCACTATACTCCCGCAATGTATTTTGATGAACATCCGGAATGTAAAGAATACAATAAATCATTCCCTATTGTAAAAGATAAGAACCCTGTTGTATGTCATCCAAGACTCCCTCCTGCACACCGGCATACCGACACTTCTTTTATACCAGATGAAATTATGCAGCAGACAATGAAATGCTATGAACAGAATAACCTGTTTCTGTATCTTGCCAACCATCTGGGGTATGAGTCAGCACTGCGTCTGATGAAGACTTACCATGTAGGTACCGCCAGGAAATGGAAAAATGCTACGGTATTCTGGCAAACAGACATATCCGGAAAAATAAGAACCGGGAAAATCATGCAGTACAATGCAGAGACAGGAAAACGTATAAAAGAACCTTATGCACATGTTTCATGGGTACATACAGAACTTGATATTCCGGAATTCCACTTACAACAATGCTACTTTGGAGAACATCTTTTATACAACAGCAGGAAACCCGTTGCCATAGTGGAAAGCGAAAAGACTGCTATCATTGCTTCATTCTATATACCGGAGTATATCTGGCTTGCAACGGGAGGTAAAAACGGATGCTTCAACGAGCAGAATTTTGACGTACTCAAAGGCAGGAATATTGTTCTGTTCCCTGATATCGGAATGACACAGGAATGGAAAGAAAAGTGTATGCAGATGAGAAAAAGAAACATCCGTACCGAGATTTCCGAGTATCTTGAAGAAAATGCAAATGATGTTGAAAGGGTGAACGGATACGACATTGCCGACTACCTCATAAAGGTAAAATCAGGTGAAGCCGTTCTCCAATCCATGACAAGAAAGAATCCTGCTCTAAAACTTTTGATCGAGACTTTCGACCTTGAACTGTCAGGTTTCGGTACTCAATAAAACCACGTTACCCATATCCAACAATATTCTGGAAAAAACGGAATGACAAAAGGAATGTAGTTTTTTCGGTTGGCAAGTTTATGTTTTGGTAATACCAAAACTTCTGAATCCATCCGGGAAGTACCCAACAGAAATCAATTATAAACCGAAAAAATAATCAACAAAATGGAACAAAAAAGCAACAACAAAAATAAGGCTATCGGTGGCAGACCTCCACTGGACAAAATGGAAAAACGTACAGAGATATTATCATTCAAATGTACCGTATTGGAGAGGCATATCATAAACGGTAAGGCCATGACAGCCGGTGTTACATTAGGTGAGTATATAAGAAATACGGCCATAAATGGAAACATAACAGCACGTCTTACACCTGAAGATGTAAAACTGATAAGGAGTCTTTCAGGCATGGCAAACAACCTAAACCAGCTTGCAAAAAACGCAAATACTTTCGGATATGCTGCAGTGTCAGAATCCGTGTCAGAACTGGCTGATGAAATAGACAAAATCATTAAACTGATAAAGGCATGATAGGAAAGATTATGAAAAGGAATGACTTCAGTAAGATTGTAAATTATACGATGAAAGGCAACAATAAATCCAAACTTCTTGCCGCCGAAGGAGTACGTTCAGACAGCAAGCAGCATATAGCTGAAAGTTTCAGTTGTCAGGCAGGTTTGAATACAAGAATCAGAACTCCGGTCTATCACATATCATTGAGCTTTTCAAAGCAAGACTCCGCTAAACTGACTGACGATCTTATGGTAAAGATTGCCGGGGAATATATGGAAAAGATGAATATTAAAAACACACAATATATTGTTGTAAGGCATTACGATAGGGAACATCCTCATATACATCTTGTAATAAACCGTGTGGACAATGACGGGAAAACCATAAGCGACAGCAATGACCGCATAAAAAACAACAGGGTATGCAGGGAACTGACAATAAAATATGGATTGTATATGCCGAAGGGTAAAGAGAATGTCAAGTATGGCAGGCTTCGTGGCAAAGACAAGCATAAGTATGAAATGATGTTTGCCATACGCAAGGCTTTGGAGAAAAGTAACAATTGGAGCGAGTTTCAAAAGAAACTGAACAGAGACAATATTCATTTTACCATAAAAACAGACAGCAAAGGTAAGCCATGTGGTATAGTCTTTTCACGTGGCGAATATACATTCAGTGGTTCCAGGATAGACCGTAGTCTGAGTTATTTTAAAATAGCTAATATGCTAAACAAATATGAAAACAGTCTGGGTACATCGGACAGCTTAGGAAATACCCAGCAAGACAAAATCCAGGAGCAAGAAAAGGATACAGTCACACCAACAGAGCATGATGAAATATATGAAAATGACGTTATCTCTCCTACTGGTAATTTTATCATAAATACTGTTGCAGATTTACTCCTTCAGCCTAATGCGGTAATATCTTCAGGAGGTGGTGGAGGAAACAGTAACCAGTTGGATGATGATGAAAGAAAAAAGAAAAATCGTGAACATATTAGAAGCAGAAGAAGATGATCAAGAAAGAGATTGAAGGAGCGGCTCTCCTATCCATATATAATGAGCTTAAAGATGAAATAAAGGCTATACGGACAGACATTCAGCATTTGAATACTCAAGAGCCCCAGCAATCAGAGAACAATCAAGAATTAAATTCATTGCTGAAAGAAACGATTGTCAATGCTGTAAACGACACCATAAATGCCCATATAAACAGTAGAGAAAACTATGCTGATGAAGTTAGTAGAAGATGTAAGAATACTATTGATTTTGCAATTGAAAGGGAAAC
>JAHLFB010000051.1 GCA_018884025.1 Candidatus Phocaeicola faecipullorum | reverse complement strand
ACCTTCCTGTCCACAGTCCCGTACGCAGACCACACCGCCTACGAGGGCCACTACCAGCAGATGCTCTACGTCATACTCTCCCTGCTCGGATACTACGTGGACATCGAGGTCCGCACCCCGAAAGGACGTGTGGACGCAGTCCTGCGCACGGCTACCACGCTCTACATCATGGAACTGAAAATAGACACCACCGCAGACACCGCCATGCAGCAGATCGACCTCCGGCACTACCCCGAGCGGTTCGCCCTCTGCGGCCTCCCCGTAGTCAAGGTAGCCATCTCCTTCGACACCGAGAGACGGACGCTCAGCGACTGGAAGATAAGCTGAATTCTGTGTTACCCGCACCTCACTTGATGCAGAGCCAGTTGGTCTGGCGGCCTCTGTTATAATATGCCCACCGGCTGAATCTGATGTCCCCATACCAGCCGTACCCATAGTCGCCCATATCCAGATTCACCGCGCTCCAGCAGATATTGGAGAGAGCTTTCGCGAAATCGGACAATGTCATTGGCACGGATGACTTGACGATCATCAATGAGCAGCCGGTCTTGCTCTCATTGCACAACGCCCTGCGGAATCTCTTTCTTGCGTCCTCGTGCATCCGTGGCCGCCCGTTCTTTACAAGGACGGTCTGCTGGAACCCGTTGCCGGAATGCCAGCTGCCTGATATGACTATCCCCCTCGTCGGATGAAGCGAGATTCTCTCCTTACGGGACGGTGTACCGAAGACCTCGCCGTTTATCCTGTACTCCCCTTCTATCTTGCCATCCTTGCCAGTATATGCAGCCGGAATCATCAGCAGAGCCTCAGGGTCGTATTGATCCGTAAAGCGCAGCCTGCCGCTGTCCTCAATCGGGAACACCTCCAGTCCGCTATCATAGGCCAGAAATACATGACACACCAGGATTACGCCCGCCGCCGTGCAGCATATCCAGAGAATCCGCTTCAACAATCGCTTTGACATATTCATTAAAGAGTATTAAAGAAACGCAGAGGACTCACATCCCCTGTTTTAGATAGACGCGCTATCCGTTCAGTCAGCATGGAAAATCTCTTTCAGTGCCTGCATGGAGACATTACATACTTTAATAGAACATCCCTGAGAAGAAAATTCCCATGTGGTTTCGTTCGGATGCTTTACCAGAACTCCATTGTAATAAAACTGGGATTTCGTCAGCGCGGCATCCGTAATTTCCTGAAAACTGGAGACCATCTGCTCTTTAAATGAGCCTGGAATCACATTGTATATGATTTCAAACTGATCTAAAGTTATTGTCCCCGAAGGGATATTTGGAAGTGTACACTCAATGTATCCTTCTGATTCTGCAGGTACTGAGCTGGCCAATACGACAGTTGCCGTAACAATCGAAAGAACGGCTGCGGAAATAATAACTAAACTCTTTTTCATAACGACAAAATTTTAAATTAATGTTTAACAATGCACTTCATCTCTTTATACCAGTTCCCACGAAAGGTAAACATAGGATTACGGAATTATATTCTTTCTGCGCATGCTTCATCAAAACATTTAATAATATCCCTTATGTTTCGAGGCAAATATTCCGTGACAGCATACTTGACCATCCACGTAGGAATACCATAATAGGCAGCAGCAATGCCTCCTGTCATACAAGCTATGGTGTCGCTATCTCCCCCGAGCGATATTGCCAAACGTATTGCAGACTCATAGTCGTGACTGTCTAAAAAGGCGATTATCGCTTCAGGACAGGACCCTTGGCAAGTAACATCAAATTGATATGCCGGTCGGATCTCATTGCATGTCCGGTGTAGATTATATTCGAAAGTACGCTCAATATATTCACGAATCTCGTCTTTGGATTTATGCTGCCGGGCCAAAAATATTGCAGAGGCGATGGACTGTGCGCCTTTTATGCCTTCGGGATGATTGTGGGTAACTTCCGCCGATTGTTTGGCAAGCTCAAGAGCTTCATCGAGTGTGCTGGCAAAGTATCCGCATGGGCTTACGCGCATACCTGCACCATTCCCGAAACTATTGTAAGGCTCTTTATCTTTGCTATAAAAAAGCCATTCGTAGAACATTCCTCCATAACCTCTGTTAGGATATTCATTTCCCCAATCTGTCATGGTTTTCTTCAACGGGACACCGTTCAGCAGCCAATCAGCTACGGCTACAGTCATGACCGTATCGTCAGTAAAATTTGCACCGTATGGGAATAATGGGATTTCTGTTGACTTGCAGTTATTGAACTCATAGAATGCCCCGACAATATCCCCGATTATCGCCCCGATAATACCACCGGATACAAGAGATTCGCCTGTATTTTCTTCGAGCATCATCAAAGTACGCTCATCCTCTTTGCCGTTATAATATTTCCGCAAGGCATCGGCAAAAATGACATTAGGACAGACCGTGTTGAAAAGAGTCATTGACGAATGGAATTTCATTGCATCAACATATCCCAGAATCTCCTCAGCTGACTTTCCGTCGACAGCCAACATTGCCATAGTAATTTCCCGTAGATTCCTTTTGAGCAAAGGATGGTGCAAGAACATTATTGCCTCATCTTTATCGACAATACCGTAATAATCGGAATTCCGACTATGACCAAGTCCCCGCAACTGCGGAAAGATATACCACATCCAATGTGACTGTTTTCTCCCAGCCTGGATTTCTTTCAATGCTGAAGGGTATATTTGTTTATGTGCGCTCACAAACCGCTTTAAATCATATTGCGAAATATACTCTTCGTATTTTGCATAAACCATATTGAATTTGTTTTGAGTATTACCTTTCACGATTGGAACTGCTGATTCATTTAACGTTCCACTTTCTCTTTATAGGTTATTCGCAAGACTCTCTTCTCATTGTCTATCTCAATATTACCTAATTTATTAAGTACTGACTGCCCGAGCAGCAACGGCGCAGATTGATTATTTACTACCGACGCTCTGACATTATCCAGATTCAGCCCTCCGAAATTCACATTGCGGAGATTGATGACGGTTCCTTCGCTGATATTCCCATCGGCTGTCATATAGTTTTGCTTGCCAATAACGTCTGTCGGCTTCAGATAGTCATTCTTCATCATGAATGTCGCTTCTACCGACGATATTGACACATCTGATGCTCCAGTATCGAATACGAAATGCAATGGCAGATTATTGATAGTACACTTGACTTTGCATAGGCTGCCCTCTTTCGAGAAAGGAACTTCCACTACTTTTTCTATGTACTGCTGGCTCTCACGATTCTCAGCATTGAGTTCCGTCTCAAGCATCTGTGTGTACTCCTGAATCAATTCCTTAAACCGCTGCATTTCCTTGATGGGATTCAGATCGTCATCCTGCTGTATATGTGCAAAACGACGATACCCTTTCTCTAATGCGATTTCAATATAATGCATCGCCTGGTCAAACTCGCCCATTCTTGAATACAGACAGGCCGCATCATAATAATTACCGGCATTGGAAGAATCACTTTGGATTATACGGTTCATGAAATCAACGGCCTGTTCTTTTTGTCCCAAGCCCCAAAACGCATATTGGGCACATGAATTACCACCAGGAATAGTGTCAAGTTCTACCACCTTCTCATAATCGGCTTTTGCCGCTGAAGTATCTCCCTTAAGAAGGTACATGTCAGCCCTTCCCAAATACGCATAAGCAAAATCGGGCGACAATACTATGGACATCGTATAATCCTCTATTGCACCGTCAATATCACGGGAATTGTCCTTGTACCAGCCCCGTCGGTAGTAACCGCCGTAATAATCAGGATAATGACTGACATATCTGTCCAAGTGCTCAACTGCAGAGCTTACATCTCCAATCTCGTAGAGCAAATCAGCTTTGGCCATTATGTAACCATAGTATGTGGAATCCAGGGACATCGCAATGTCTATTTGCTCCAACGCCATATCATACAGTCCCATTTCGCTATAGCAGTTGGAAATTCTGCTTGCCGTAATTGGGGACAAGTCTTTTTCCTGACTTTTGCTATAATATTCGATTGCTTTTTTATAGGCACGGGTTCGTTCATACACAATACCTATACAGTAATCCCAATAACCATTGTGAGGCTGCCGGGCCGATTCAACCTTCAGCTTTGCCACCAATGAGGTCCTTGACGAATCAGCCAATGCCTGCATTAAATAAAATGCCTTATCATTACCATCTATTGACAGCGCTCTGACAACATCATCTATTGCCTCATCCCATTTTTTCAATCCAAAGTAACTTTCCGCACGGAAAGAGTATCCTGAAGAATACTCGGGTTCAAGCTTGACTACATAGTCAAATTGCGCTATCGCATCGTCGTAACGCCGCTGCGCATTCGCGCTACCGCCAATACCCATATATCCCACCACATTGCCTTGATCCAATGAGATAAGCTTCCGGCAGTCTTTATCCGACAGATCATATTCCCCTTGTTCATAGTATAATTGCGCTCTCCGCTCGTAAGCATCAAAGTTGTCCGGCTGCTCTTTAAGCAAAGAGTTGCAATCCTTTATCGCCAGATCTCCTTGACCAAGCTGGCGATATATCTCAGCACGGGTCAGAAAGACAAATGTCCGATATTCCTTATCCTTTTTCGGAATGTTTTTAAAAGCCTTATCCACCGCTGTCAGTGCACGGCCGTATTCTTCCTGATAACTCCGCACATAGGCAATCCACACCAAAGCATATCCATTATCCGGATTTTCCTCCAGCTCTTTGTTCAGATATTCAAGAGCCTCTTCAAAATTGTTGCTCTGAACAGCCTCGACACCACGAGTGTAATTGTAGGAGTCAGGGCGTTTGACATTCTGAGCAAACGCGATCTGCACCCCTAATAAAAGAGCGATTACCGCTAACAAATAAGTCCTTTTCATTGTTGTATCACTTTATTGTATTGTATCTATACCGGTTTTGTCGCGATGTAAACATCTAAAATCATCCAACATCTCAATCGCGAAAAGGTCAATTAAAGAAGACTGAAAAGATTAATGCAATATTCAAACACACTGACAATATCGTTATTGCGGGCCATATAATACAGAAAATCAGGATGTTTATTCTCTCATAAGACAAGTTCATCCTTTTCCCTGTATACAGCAACCATTGGACGCACAAATTAAAAAGATTAGGTTTTAATGTATGCGTATAATATTTATTCCAAAAATGCATGAATGCTTTTTGGGAACATGCGCATATAGGGAGGATAAAGAACAATTGCAATCCTCTGAGCAATAAAAGCGCAACTTGTTCAATCCTCATTAATACACGTTTCATATCATTTACTCTATTATACTTTCAGATTCATCACTGTGCCTTTCCCTGTTTCTTATCACAAGTTCTTTGCTTGTATTTGCATAGCAGTAAACGCAAAAATGCCGACATTACCTCCATACGCAATATTTCTGTATATGTTGCCGCCCCTGAAAAACTGTACCTCCACAAGCCTGCCTGCAGAATCATAAAGGACCTTCCTGTCAAGATTATTCACGACATTTCCCTGTTCGTCAATATCTTCCCGGCAAAGTACGTATCCGTCAGCGTCATACCGATACAGCTCTCCTCCGACAAACTCTCCTTTCACGACACTTCCGTTGTTCTCTCTTGCCGCATAGCGGTTTAGTGTTACTGTTTTCATTTTTAATTTAATCTAATCAACTTTTATCTATGCCGGTTTTTCTGGGATGTAAACACAGGATGACGGAATTGGTAAATACGTGTCGTATTATTTATTTTGAACTTAATAAGGAGATCATATTTGTATATACGCTTTCAAGACAGGCTCTCTTTAATATTCCTTGTTTCTCGTAAATTGAGATATTGGGGCATACCGTTACAAAAAGGCAATTTTGACATGCTGAATATTTATCACGAGTCATCATCCAAGAATTTCGTGATTCTTGTAACCATTTATTTAGAACTGAATAAATCGATTCATGTGTTGTGTCGCCTATAAATTCGTCTGCCACATACAATAATCCATTTCCTTTTATAATAATACTTCCCCAAAAATTGGGACACTTGCAAACTTCCGTGGCATAATGTGACATAAACATATACTTGAAGGTAGGTTTGTGTATCAAAAGACCTTACCTTTGAAGTATGGAAGACAACACATCTGCAAAGTTTGAGTTCCTTGCGAG
>JAHLFB010000050.1 GCA_018884025.1 Candidatus Phocaeicola faecipullorum | reverse complement strand
GCACGGATGAGTCGTTGAATGTTCACACGATTACGCTCCATCATAACTCGGTCGCTGACTGTCACGTCGAAAATCTGCAAAGGTTCAACGCCAACATACATCATTCCAACTTGCTTGATGCTGCGTATTCCTGTCGCTTCTGCCAGTTGTCTTCGTTCGGGTTGGCTTTCCAAAAGCTCTGTTTCAAACCCATCCTCAAAGTCATCTTCACCGAAAATGGGGAAAATAATATTGTTGAGGAACGAACTCCAGCCTTGATATCGGCTACTTAAATATTCTTTTAATGATTCCTTATTCATGGGGTTGTTTGTTTACTTGATGGTTCCTAATACAATGGATGCTTCGCCTTGCTTACTTTCCACATGGGCTACGAGTTTTCCGATTTCTCGCTCCAAGATCTCGTCGATATCATGTTGTTCTACGGTAAAAAGACGTGAATCTCGTTCTTCTAATTCCTGACCTATAGCCAATACTTTTTTGATAATATCGAAACTTCCACGGTCAATAAATTTACGAGCATTTTTTAGCAAAATCTTGGATTGTGGTGATAAACCAGGTATATTGTTAACCTTTACTAATATTTCTTTTGCGAATGTAGCCTTATCCCCAGCCCTTGACTTGTTGATACGGACAAAGTATTGGTTATAAGTTTTTCGGGCTTCTGCTGAAATCTGTTGCCAGTTATTCGGCAGTGGAACCCGTTTGGCATTTTCTTCCACATGCATATCTTCAAGCAGTTCAAGCAAAGAAATTATTTGGGCGTCATATAGCCCCCCAGCTTCCGTACGTATTCTAATTGCAAGTCTTGCAGAACGTGGCGCTTTAACTATGAAATATGCGGTTCCACTTGCTGCCTGTGCTATCTGCCAATCTTCATCTGCTTGTTCTATTTGCAGATAACGTTCAGGGTGAGTATTCTTATATTGTTTCAGTTCATATACATACTTCTGCAAAGGTGATTCCTCACCGTCAACCGCTTTTGCAATATCGTAATGTACCACACTTTCCTCTTCCGAGAAAATTTTGCTGTCTTCACCGAACAGAACATGGAAGGATTGCAACTTGGTATGTGCCTTTCGAACCAACTGAATCTGCGCATCGCCTTCTGCACTTGGCATGAAATTATAGACATATACAAATGGCTCTTTGCTTCCGATACGATTTACACGACCAATACGCTGCATCAGGCGAGTGGAATTCCATGGAGTATCATAGTTTAGGATAACATTGGCACGGTGGAGGTTTACACCTTCTGCCAAAACCTCTGTTGTAATGATAACATTGTAGTCATCCTTCCAGGCGCCTTCGTAATTGGCATCGAAATTTTCTTCAATCGTATGTTCCATCTCATCACGATTGGCAGCAGTAATGACAAGTACCTTATAGCCCTTTGCCTTTACTGCTCTCGCAAGTGATTGTACTGTGTCTATAGCTTCCGAAAATATAACCAATTTTCCAGAGGTATTTTTTTGTGGGTTAAACAATTCAGGCTTGATACTCTCTTTGAATGCATCAAATTTCGGGTCTTGTGAGTTCTTCGCCCATCGATCATAGAGATTAGAAATGAGTCGGAAGTCTTCTTTCAGTTGAATATAGTATTCTTTCTTGAAGTCTTTGCGCTTATATTCTGCATTCTGTCCCTTCTCATTACGCCCTTGTTCCGTCAATTTTGTTATCTTAGCTCTGATGTCTTCTACGCAATCATTAAAAGAAACACGTTTACCACGTTTCAATGTCTTGGCTTCATAGTCAAGTTCTTTGTTTACATCAATTTGCGGGCAAACAAAAATTGTGTCGTTTTCCCACATTTTAATCATGTTTTCTGTGTAACGTCGCAGGTTCAGTAGGGATTGAGTAAAAGCAGTGAACGAACTTTCAAGACGCTTCACAAGAAGAATCTGCATGATTGTAGCAAGCTGCTTGGCAACGTCGTTGACACCTCGGTTGCCTCGACCTGTATGTTTTCTTTCGTTGGCAGGGTCTACAAAATATTCAATAGCACGATAGCGGAAGTATTTAAGCCACTCGTCAGTCTGCAACTTTTCTGCCTCCGTCGGAGCGATGATTGTCATGGTATCAGAGAATAGTTGAGCTAACTCGTCATCCATGATGTATTTAAGATTGTTGGGTCCAACGATTTTTGGAAATACCAAACCTTGTGATTTCATATCATCCTTGTAATATTTCTCAACATCAGTTCTTGTTCGGCGTTCCAGAATATCACTTAACACGCAGTCTCGCAGTTTCTTTGATGCAGCATCCAAGCGTTGTCGGCGTTCATCTGCCGGTATGTTATTGCTTTTATCTATCAGCAGTTCATATTCTCGATTAACATCAGCAAAGAACCTTTCGATATTTCCACTTTCAGCCTTCTTTAATGTACTATCATTGTGGTTTCTCTCAAAAAGGTAAATCTGATTCTTCAGGTCGTTTGGTCTATTGTTCTGCGGTGTGGCAGAAAGAAGACCCACGTACGGATATACTCCTGTATTAGAACAAATCTTCTGTATCAGCTCATCAAGAGACTGGTACATCAATGTGGTGCTGTTACGGAACTTATGGCTTTCGTCAATGATAATAAAGCCATAATTCTTTTCTTGGAGTGTTTCACCAAAATCGCCAGAATCGCTGTTGTCGTCATCATCATCTTCGCAATTTTCATCTTCTGAGACATTCCCGATGCGTCCAGTTGTAATGAAATCAATGTATGGCGCAATCTTCTCGTCAGAATCTTTGTCGAACATGGTTATAGTCTTCTTCCAACCCGATTGAATGGCAGGAGGAGTAATGACCAATACTTTACGTTCTCGTCCATCGTCTTCCGGCACAGACAAGAAACGCTTGATGATTAGTGTACCAATGATTGTTTTACCAAGTCCCACTACGTCTGCCAACATAAAGCCTCCATGTTCGTGCATAATGCTAATACACCTCTTTACAGCTTCTATTTGATATTCCAGTTTATGAATATTCGCTGGTAGATAAGTTTCTATCTGTTGTCCGAGCGATTTATCCACAATATCGCCAAATTTTATTTGTAATAATTTGATATATAACTCATACGGAGTGAATGGCAGTTCTTTATTTCTGCGTTCTTTTTCCACTTCATCTGTAATAGGTGCAGATTTAAGGATTTGTTCTAGGAATTGTTCATTCCAAGGCTCAGAGATTTCCCATTTCTCATTAAACCACAACAGATGTGATTTATTGCCAGGTATTGCATCAAGCGATAAGACTTGATTTGGTGCTGTTTCAATGTAATTTAACTCAGCATTACCTTGCAGCCCTTTTTGGGTAAAATTTGTGCTTCCTACGATACCAATGCCTATACCATTCTGTTTACCATCAAAGATGTAACATTTAGAATGTAGAAACTGTGTCTCGTCTTTTTCATTTTTTCGAAACACACGAATTTGAATCTTAGAATCATCGTTTTTTGTGCAATAATTAAGTAACAGACGTATTGCATCTTTGTATTCTTCTGTAACATCTAGTTCATGGATATCTGTTTTGATGAAGTCCTGTGGGTAATTTGTATCTTTATATTTAGGAGACTTCAACTGATTGGTATATACATACGGATCTTTTCCTATAAGCAA
The DNA here is from genome assembly GCA_018884025.1 of Candidatus Phocaeicola faecipullorum. GTDB lineage: Bacteria > Bacteroidota > Bacteroidia > Bacteroidales > Bacteroidaceae > Phocaeicola > Phocaeicola faecipullorum. The sequence continues at coordinate 8,790 of JAHLFB010000050.1, read as the reverse complement.
ACGAAGTCTTGTTCCATCCTTTTGGATGAATGATCTCAATTCTTCTTGCAATAAAGCCAAGCCAGGAATGTCCCAATAACCAGTAGCAATACTTACTGTTTTGATACCATCAATAGCTAAGCACCTTTTTAATGTACTTATCATTGAAAGTGCTTCTATAGAATTATCTATAAGTGTATTATTCATATTCGTTATCTTGTCTGAGTTTATGAATATAAATTAATTGCGCTCTATTATTTTGAGCTTATTAATAGTTCGCGAATATCTACTTCTAATATTTGAGATATTTTCAATAATGTGTCAAGACTTGGTTGTGAAGTATTTGTGCACCATTTGGATACAGTTGCAGGATCTTTTTCCAATTGCTTGGCTAGCCATTTGTTGGTCCGCTTCTTCTCCACAAGCACAACCTTGATGCGGTTTATGTCTTTTTCTTTTTCCATAAGGATTTTCTTTCGTTCCATGCAAAGATAAGAAAGCCTATCTATTTTTCATCATTTCAATAGGACTATCTGCAATATAAATTGCGAATTAGTTCAATATTATAGCTATTTATCGATAACATAATTTCTTTTTGGAATAGAAATCTGTATCTTTGTAGGTAACAATGTTTTTGATATGGGCAATTGCTGATAGAAATAGAAATATGTATAATATGGAACAAATAATAACAACAACAGTTGTAACTTTAATATCAGGAGCTATCGGTGCCATAATTGGTACTTATGGCGGAGCGTTATTTGCTGCAAAAAGACAAGAAAAACATATAAAAGAACTTAGGCAAGTCGCTATAAAAGCTTTAAAAATATTCCACAGGTATGCACGTAATAAACAAACTTATGATATTGCTGCTCATGAATTCAATAATGCATTAAGTATTGCTGAGAAAAGAGTCTTTATTGTTGCATTTCATAAGTTGGGGATTCCTATTCTGGCGACTCCAGATTCTAAGTTTGACATACAAAATATTGTATTTGAAAAAAGAGAAATAGATAAAGACGAAATAGAAGCTATTATTAGTCAAATACAATTAGGACACTGTGATCAGTTATTTTACATTGAACCTGATAATTATTTTAGTGAAAACATTCGTTTGAAAACATTGCGTTATATTGCCAAAAGATGGGTAAGAGAAGTTTTTGGTAAAAGCAAACTTGATCGTTCTCAGAATCCTATTGTTATAGTTTATCCTACTAATTGGTGGCTCGGTTATACATTAGGGGAAAGGTTAGGAATTGCGGTTTTAAGAGAACGTATATCTTTAGACGAATATTTTGATGAGCAAGGCTATCCCAAGGGAGATTCTATTGAGCATTTAATTGCAGACATAGATCGTGGCCTATGGGATAGTAGCTTCTTTTGGGATATAGAAAATTATCGAAGCGTAACTGCCACGAGTTCTCTTAATAATATAATCTCTCAATTATTAAACAATAACCAGAACAATACTATTCAGAAAAAAGAAGAATGAGACCAATAGAGCTTAAAGGTAAAAGCCATAATTTATATGTAGGGGATTCGTCTCCTATTTTGGTAAATTGCAATGTGGGAGGGAATAACCTATCTGCCATTGATTCAGAAAAAGAGAAAATAGATATCTTATTCAATCGTCAGGAGACCACACCTGATACCATGATGGATCTTTCTATTTTTGATAAACAGGGGATTTTGTCCAATTATATTACAATAAATTATGGAGTTCCTGTAGGTGTTGTTCCTGTATATGCTTTTACGAAAGACGAGTTGAACGAATCTTCATTACTTGATCAAATTGAGAGATATGCAGAAATGGGTGTCGCTTTTATGACAATGCATATTACTGCTGATACTGATATTTATGATATTGCGATAAAAGAAAGAAAGATTCCTGTAACAAGTCGAGGTGGATCTATTGTATTGAGGGAAGCTTATAGACGTAATGGCGCAAATATTTTTAGAGCGTGTTTGAGCCGCATTATTACTTTGGCAAAAAAGTATAAGTTCGCCATAAGTCTTGGAGCGACCTTCCGGCCTGCTGGTATCGTAGATGCCTGTGACAAAGTTCATATAATGGAGACATTAAGGCAGATTGAGTTGAGTAATTATTTACAAAGAGAAGGTGTACAAGTAATTGTAGAAAATGTAGGCCATATAGATATAGATCGGATACGAAAGCATGCTCCGTTGCTGAGAAGATGCAATGCCCCCATAATGCCTTTAGGTCCATCTGTAATAGATACGGCTATAGGATACGATCATATTTCTGCATCAATTGGAGCTTCTTTTATGGCGTATTATAATGTTGCGCATATAATAAACGCAATATCGCCATCAGAGCATTTAACATCTTTTTTTAGTGTAGAAGATACGCAGACGGCTGTTGTTTCAGCCAAGATTGCTGCTCGGTCTGTTAATGTTATTAGGTGTAAGAATATAATGGATGATGAAATTATTGCATATAAAGCAAGGGCTAATAATTGTTCTTGTATAATTGCTCACGAAGGAGATACATGTAAACGTTGTAGTAAATTATGCCCATTAAGAGAGAAAATATATGATAAATGAATATTATTTGCCAGGCCTAAATGACAAATCTCAGAACGTATCGCTTCAAAATGATATTACAAATAAAGATACACCGAAAATATATTTATTTTTAACAAATACAGATGCATTTTACGACAAATATTGTCGTAATTTAGATAATTTTAAACTTAGAGAAAAAAGATTTTTAGATTTTGAAACCCCAAATAGAGCTTTAATAACTCATGAATATGATATAGAAATATCTGATGATGATTTTAACTATCAAGATTACTATTATTTGTTTAATCCTAGGGCAAGACTGAGTTGGTTAAAAATATCCCAGGAGGGGAAAAGACTGTCTGTTGCTGGAGAAAAAACTGTAAAATCATATATTAAAGAAATTTTGCAAAGTGAATTATCGCAAGTTTCGATTTCTTTTGATGAAATATGGAAAAATAAAATAGGATTACCATGTTTCATAAAATTAGAAAAAGGTCAATACAAAAATTTTCTACTTACAGCATCGTATTATGACTCAATAAAGGAGAATAAACCTCTGAAATGCTTTTTTTTGAAATCTATCTTCTCTCCACTTATGGAGCGTAAAATAAAATATGATTATTTACCTTTAAAAGGGAAAAGCTCTTGGCTTTATATAAAAGCTCCTAATAATTTTAATATTTCGATTGATAAAAAGAATATTGAAGCCCAGGATGTAAATATTATTGATTATGCTAATTCAGGTAACATAGATGCTGATCCGGGCAAATTATCACTTACAATTTTAAATAAAGAAAGTTCTATTAGCTTAGAACGAAATGTTGTTTCATTAAACTTCTGTATCACAGTTCCTCCACCATTAAAAGTTTGGTTCTTGTCCATTTATGATATTGCAATAGCTATATTAATAATGCTTTGTATTACTGTTGGCAATGAAATATGGTTGTATTTTTGGACGCCCATATTTAATATTGAAAGGCCAGTAATGTTATTATTCGAAAATAAAAATTTTGGCTCAATAATCATGGGTGTGGTTGCTGCAGTTATAACTACTCGGAGCTGGCTCATATCAGAAGAAACAATAACAAGGTACTATTCAATATACTTAACTAGAATAATAGCGTTTATTTTAATTTTATATGTGATTGCTATGCTGTTACAATAGAATGTAGCACAGGATAATAAAACATATTATTAATATGCCTGGCAAATATATAAAGATGGCGTCTATTAATCTAAAAGTATAAGATCCAATTTTTGTTTTAAGAACCGTCATGAGATTGCTCGTTTTATATATAAATTTGCCAGATTTATAAAATAAAATTCCCCCATATCCGACAATCCTGGCGGACTATTAGCGGTCGCCTCATGCGACCGCTTTTTGTGTGCTTGTTCCATGACTTTATCGTCTTAATCCTGTTCTTGATTTCTTGCCCAATAGGAGGGTAGCAGCACGGGCACAGCGGCGGGCCCATTGCAGGTCATCATCGTCCTTGTCTCGCCAAGGAAGGTCGCTTTGAGAACCTCCGCCGCCACCTCCGGTAGATACGACAGGTGTATCAAGCATCCCGACAAAGAATGCTACGGCTATATCGGTCAGCTCGCTGCTGTTGGCAACCTCCCGGTAGTCGAACTCTTCATTGAAATAGTCAAGTATCCGCTCCGGGATATAGAAACGCTGTTCCGTTCCGCTATGGGAAGAAAGCGTGTAGGACACCGAGCCGGAACGATAGTGGGTATAATCCATACCGGCTGCCGGTCTTTGAATAGGTTCCGGCCGATGGATTTGAGAGGTATTGACCTGAGCGGCAAGCCTCTCCCGGTAGTGTAGCTTTTGCCAGGTTCGGGGAAGTTTGGAAATCATCAGGTTACGGGCCACTCCCAATTCGGAAGCCTTGTATTTGGCATTTCCTTTGAGAATCGCATATCCACGGAGAACATCTTTCTTGTCTTTCCGTTCATATACGGAATAGCCTCTCCGGGCAAGTGCCTTCTTGTATTCTTCCCATGACCACGATGGCATGGTTCTCAATACATCCATACACTCTCTGCTTACTTCCGGAATGTTGCGACTTCGGATTTCTTCCGCAGTCTTCCAGCCACGTTTCACTGCAACTCGTTCGGCTGCACGTTGTGCCCGAAGATGAATGTTATGGTCATTGTTGATGTTTCCGTTTTCATCAAAGCGGCAAATTGCGGCGTGTAGATGGGGAACTTTCCCTTTGGATTCCATGTGCAGGTAAACCGTGTATTTGCTGTTTGCCAGATTGGTCGGGCTGGAACGGACTTTCCCGTCCTTACCGGTGATCACTTGTTTGTCGAACTCTTCGGCGAACTCGTGCCAGAGCTTTTGCCAGTCCTCAATGTCATAGAAACTGGTATGCTCAGGCGATGGACTCAACTCTATTCTGATAATGGAATTCTTTATCGGCCGATGCTGGGAAAGGGTCAACTGCATGGAGTTCCATATTCCCATAGCGTCCAGTTCCGGGGGCAACAGATTGTCCAATACCCGATATATTTTTCCGGATGCTTCTTGTGTTTTGATTCGCCAGTAATATGTTGTTGAGTTCCGGGCGAGCGGTCTGTCTTTAGTCCTTTCCCGGCTGTCCTCCGACCATGCGCAAGCCTCATTTTCGAGAATTCTTTGAAACCTGTGATAAAATCCCTGTCTATGTCTTTCCATTGGAGATGCTTCAGTCTGGACTCATATTTAAGCAGGTGTTTCAATGCCGATCTCCAGTTCCTCCTATTTCCCATTGTATCAGACTTGAAACGCTCATTGCACATTGCCACATAGTACTCGTAAAAGTTACTGTCCTCCTTGAACGGGGACTTGAAACCATATTCGCTGTTTCGAAGCTCCACAAGCCGTTTCGCCCGGATAGCCTCGGCAAGTTTCAGCGTTTCCAGATTCTTCTGCCTGTCCTGCCTGTTGATTTCGGGGACAAGGTACAGTTTGAGGTATTCGTATGAGCGCTGCCCGTTCAGGTAGATGTCAAGGTATAAAGACTCCATCCCGGACGGGGTTTTTCGTTTCCGCAGTTTGATAGGTTCTTTGGACTGTCCCATAAATTTGTTGCTTTTTGTAGCTTGAACAGACCGAGCAACAAAGTAGCAACAAAAAAACGGCAATTCCAATACAAACCAAGCAAAATAACCCGCTGTTCGATTAGTTATCTAAATCGTTGGTGTTACGCAAGTTATTTGACATTATTTGTATTCTTTTTGTATTTGAGTTGTCATAGTGAAAATTCGAGTTACTTCCCGACGCAAAACCGGCTGAAAATTGTGCCGAGGACTTCGTCGGTCGAGATTTCGCCGACGATTGAACCAAGGTGGTAGAGGGCCTCGCGGATGTCTTGTGAGACAAGGTCGGAAGGAAGTCCGGAATTCAGGCCGTCAAGGACACGTTGAAGTGCTGTCGAGGCATTGGACAATGCTTCGACATGACGGAGATTCGTTAAGACCACACCATCGGAAGAGACTGAATATTCCTGGCAAAGTCAGGAAAGCGCCGCCTTAAGCGCGTCTGTCCCCTCCCCTTTTCTTGCGGACATGAACACTAAGGCAGAATTCATCAGCTTCTTCGTTATGCATTGATTATTAATTAAAGAAACAAATGAGTTTATTTTGATAACATTTTTGTTACGCGAATTGAACAGGCAGAATTGACCATCATTTCCGGGACGGAACCAGTTCTGTGTCAAGCCTTCGGCGGGAATTTCTATTTTTTCGGGACATTTGCTCTCCACCTCCCGACATTTCTTGTCAGAAAACACCTGCCGTTCATTCGGAGAAGAATAGGTATTCAGGCTTTCACCTGTTCTCCCGACGCTGTCACCGGAAACAGAACTACCCCTGACATCACCGAAAAAGTCCACCTTGGTATTCCCAAGAAGATCCATTTTGGTATTCCCGAGAAGATCCATTTTGTTCAACACGAAAATGACTTTCTGACTGTTCGGGTCAATCCGGCCAAGTACATCCTCCAAAGTCTGTTGCAGAGGGATATTCCCGGCCGTGCAAGCTTCATCCTCTGTGCTGCCGTCTCCTGCGTGAGAGAATGAAACATTATCCGCACCGCATAATCTGCCGGCGTCAAGCATCACTATCACGACTACGGCTTCTTCCACTTTCCGGAACGTCCGTTCTATACCTATCCGCTCCACAGCCTCGTCAGTGTTCCGAATTCCCGCAGTATCGATAAACCTGAAAAGCAGGCCGCCGACATTAAGTGTCTCCTCTATCGTGTCCCTGGTAGTCCCGTGCACATCAGAAACTATCGCCCTCTCCTCGCCGAGCAAGGCATTCAGCAACGTGCTCTTCCCCGTATTGGTGGCCCCCGCGATGGCGACCGGAATACCGTTTCTGATAGCGTTGCCAAGCCGGAATGACGAGACGAGAGTACTGATATGCGCGACCACCTCTTCCACCAGGAACTTGAGTTCGGACCTGTCGGCAAACTCGACATCTTCCTCACTGAAATCCAGTTCCAGCTCCATCAGGGAGACGATATTCAGCAGTTCACCCCGCATCTTCTTCAGTTCATTCGAGAAACCGCCCTTCAGCTGACTCAACGCCAGATGATGCGCCGCAGCCCCTTGAGCAGCAATCAGATCCGCCACAGCTTCAGCCTGAGCCAGATCCATCTTTCCGTTCAGATATGCCCTGCGAGTGAATTCGCCAGGTTCCGCCGGACGCACGCCAGCCTCGACGAGCAGATGCAACACATTGTCCACTATATATTGGGAAGCATGACAAGAAATCTCCGCAGAATCCTCCCCGGTATACGAATGCGGAGCCCTGAACACAGTCACCAGCACCTCATCCAGCAGCTCCCCGTCATCCAGAAAAATCCGTCCGAACCGTACCGAATACCCGGGAGCCATCATGATCTCACGTCCCGGCACACACTTCACCATCGCCGAAACCACCGGCAGCGCCTCTCCCCCACTCACCCTGATCACGGAAATCGCCCCCGTACCAGGAACAGTCGCCGGAGCACAAATCGTATCGTCATTCATCAAATACATATTCACAACCAGTTTATATTCAATCATTTCAGGATAGCCTGACGGCCAATGTACGGTCCTTGCAATACCGCTGGAAAATTCTCTCCTTTCCCTAAGCCTTCGGCCAATATTATACCGTCAGCCGTCCTTTCAGGCCTCAGCAGGCAACCCTCTCTCAGGCCTCCGGCCAATATCTTACCGTCTCTCCAGAACCGACAGGACAAGATTTGCAAAGTTAAGATTTTTTAGACGCCGATTAAGTTTTTACCGTTATTTTATTAAATTCGCGACGGTTCCGGACTTCGTCTGCGCCGGACCGGGAAGAAACTGGAAACGGCGGAAGACGGAAACATTGACCGGAAGGTCAAAAACATTGGCCGGAAGGCCACCATAATAGAATAAAAAAATGCATATAGGAGTAGCAGGAAACATCGGAAGCGGGAAAACCACTCTGACCAGAATGCTGTCAGAACACTACGGATGGACACCCAAATACGAAGCAGTCACTTTCAATCCGTATCTGGATGACTACTACAGAGATATACCGCGCTGGTCATTCAACCTCGAAGTATATTTCCTCACACAAAGATTCAAGGACATACTCGAAATCTCGAACTCGAAGGACACCATCATCCAGGACAGGACCATACTCGAAGGCGTGCACATCTTCGTAGCCAACAACTTCGAAATGGGAAACCTCTCGGAACGGGATTACCGCACCTACATGGACCTGTTCAGCCTCATGATGTCCCTCGTAAAGGCCCCGGAACTGCTCGTATACCTGAAATCCTCGATTCCGCACCTCGTGTCACAGATACAGAAACGCGGACGCGACTATGAAAAATCCATAAGCATCGAATATCTCACGGGGCTGAACACGAAATACGAAAACTGGATCGGCAGCTATCAGGGACAGGTTCTGACCATCGATGCCGACCATCTCGACTTCGAAAACCGGCCGGAAGACTTCGCCCTCATCACCGACCAGATAGATGCCAGACTGTTCGGCCTGTTTTCTGGCCAACAGCCATGAGACGCGAATGGCAGGAAGTTCACTGACAGGCAGTAATTCACCGACTTACACAAAAGACAGACACATAATATGGCAGACAACTATCTGGAAGAAAAGTACGAACAGTTCCTGAAGAGGAAAGACGCTGAACATCAGGCCAAATGCAAACTATGGAAAAAACGCCTCGATGCATACAGGAAGAAAATGGAAGAGGAGAAAAAATTTTAGAAAATTTAACAAATTTCAAAAATCCCACTC
>JAHLFB010000049.1 GCA_018884025.1 Candidatus Phocaeicola faecipullorum | reverse complement strand
TCAGTGATTGATTTGGTAAAAACCGGTAGAATTAAGTTCGGAAGTACATGTTCATTGAGTGTGACAAACGACTGTCTGCAGGATATTTACGATAACATTGAGTTCTTCCGTGACAAACTTGTGTTGCGTCCTTCTGAAATTTCAAACTGTCCGGAAGTGGTACGCCGTCTTGGAGTTATCTCTATGAATACGGCTATCGAAGCGGATATTTACGGTAATGTAAACTCTACACATATCTGCGGAACAAAGATGATGAACGGTATCGGAGGTTCTGGCGACTTTACGCGCAGTGCTTATATCTCTATTTTCTCTTGTCCTTCAACAGCGAAGGGTGGTTGTATCAGTTCTATTGTTCCTATGGTGTCACATCAGGATCATAGCGAACACTCTGTAAATGTACTCATCACAGAACAGGGTATTGCCGATTTGCGTGGTAAGAGTCCTATGGAACGTGCCAAGACTGTTATCGAGAATTGTGCTCATCCGGACTACAAGCAGCTGTTGTGGGATTACCTCAAGATAGCCAGCAAGGGACAGACCAGCCACAGCCTTTCTGCTGCGCTGGGAATGCATGAAGTATTCCTTGATAAGGGAGATATGCGTCTGACTGACTGGGCGGATTTTAAGAAATAAAAATAAACTAAAATAATATAGAGGCAGCAACAAGGGTTATTATACTTTTTCTCTTGTTGCTGCTTTTTGCTTTCATTCTATTGTCTTTTGGGGTATCTTTATTTTTTTTATTGTATCTTTGCAAGCAAATTGGATAAATAACGTAAAATCAAATATATAAAGTACATCGCTATGGAATATAATTTCAGGGAGATAGAAAAAAAATGGCAACAGAAGTGGGTGGAAAACAAGACCTACAAAGTTTCGGAAGATGAATCAAAAAAGAAGTTTTATGTGTTGAACATGTTCCCTTATCCGTCGGGAGCAGGACTTCACGTAGGTCACCCGCTGGGATATATTGCCAGCGATATATATGCCCGCTACAAGCGACTTCAGGGTTTCAACGTTCTTAACCCGATGGGTTACGATGCTTACGGATTGCCTGCAGAACAGTATGCAATTCAGACAGGGCAGCATCCTGCAGTAACTACAGCTGCCAATATCGCACGCTATCGTGAACAGCTTGACAAAATCGGTTTCAGCTTTGACTGGGACCGCGAAGTCCGTACTTGCGAACCTGATTATTATCACTGGACACAGTGGGCTTTCCAGAAGATGTTCAACAGCTATTACTGCAACTCATGCGGTAAGGCTCAGCCTATCGAAAATCTTGTAAAGGCTTTTGAAACAAAAGGAACTGAAGGACTTGACGTAGCTTGCAGCGAAGAATTGAGTTTCACTGCCGAAGAATGGAACGCTAAATCAGAAAAGGAACAGCAGGAAATTCTGATGAACTATCGTATCGCTTATCTTGGTGAAACTATGGTGAACTGGTGTCCTGCACTGGGTACTGTATTGGCTAATGATGAGGTTGTGGACGGTGTTTCTGAACGTGGAGGACATCCTGTAGTGCAGAAGAAGATGCGCCAGTGGTGCTTGAGAGTTTCTGCATATGCGCAGAGATTGCTCGATGGACTTGAAACTGTTGACTGGACAGACTCTCTGAAAGAAACACAGCGTAACTGGATTGGCCGTTCTGAAGGTGCTGAAGTTCGTTTCAAGGTTAAAGACAGTGACATGGAATTCACTATCTTTACAACACGTGCGGATACAATGTTCGGTGTTACTTTCATGGTTCTTGCTCCTGAAAGCGAACTTGTTCCACAGCTTACCACTGAGGCTCAGAAAGCAGAAGTTGAGGCTTACCTTGACCGTACAAAGAAACGTACTGAGCGTGAGCGTATATCAGACCGCCGCGTGACAGGTGTGTTCAGCGGTTCGTATGCTGTAAATCCGTTCACAGGAGAAGCTGTACCTATCTGGATCAGCGATTACGTACTTGCAGGTTATGGTACAGGTGCTATTATGGCAGTTCCTGCTCACGACAGCCGTGACTATGCTTTTGCAAAACATTTCAACTTGCCTATCGTACCACTGGTTGAAGGATGTGATGTAAGCGAAGAAAGCTTCGATGCAAAGGAAGGTATCGTTTGCAACTCTCCAAAGGCCGGAGCGACTCCATATTGCGATTTGAACCTCAACGGTCTTACTATCAAGGAAGCTATAGCTACTACAAAGAAATATGTAAAGGAACATAACCTCGGACGTGTAAAAGTTAACTTCCGTCTGCGTGACGCAATCTTCTCACGTCAGCGTTATTGGGGCGAGCCATTCCCTGTTTACTATAAGGACGGTATGCCATATATGATTGACGAAAGCAAATTGCCTTTGCAGTTGCCTGAAGTTGCCAAGTTCCTTCCTACTGAATCTGGCGAACCTCCATTGGGACATGCTACTAAGTGGGCTTGGGATGTAAACGCCGGCGAGGTAGTTGAAAACTCTAAGATAGACAATGTAAACGTATTCCCTCTTGAACTTAATACAATGCCTGGTTTTGCAGGTTCAAGTGCATACTATCTACGCTATATGGACCCACACAATGACAAGGCACTCGTATCTGAAAAGGCAGACAGATATTGGCAGAATGTTGACCTATATGTAGGTGGTACAGAACATGCTACTGGTCACCTGATATATTCACGTTTCTGGAACAAGTTCCTATTCGACCTCGGTGTAAGTGTTAAGGAAGAACCATTCCAGAAGCTTGTAAATCAGGGTATGATTCAGGGACGAAGCAACTTCGTATATCGTATCAAGGATACAAACACATTCGTATCTCTCGGATTGAAAGATCAGTATGACGTTACTCCTCTTCATGTCGATGTGAATATCGTATCAAATGATATCCTCGATATTGAGGCATTCAAGAACTGGCGTCCTGAATACAACAATGCTGAATTTATCCTTGAAGACGGCAAGTATGTATGCGGATGGGCAGTTGAGAAGATGAGTAAGTCTATGTACAACGTAGTAAACCCTGATATGATTGTTGAGCGTTACGGAGCCGATACATTGCGTATGTACGAAATGTTCCTTGGCCCTATCGAACAGTCTAAGCCATGGGATACTAACGGTATCGACGGTGTTCACCGTTTCTTGAAGAAATTATGGAGCCTGTTCTACAACCGTAACGACGAATTCCTCCCACAGGACGGTGAAGCTACAAAAGAAGAACTTAAGGCTGTACACAAACTGATTAAGAAAGTGACTGGAGACATTGAGACATTCTCTTACAACACTTCTATCAGTGCTTTCATGATTTGTGTGAACGAGCTTACTTCATTGAAATGCCGCAATAAGGCTGTCTTGAGCGACCTTGTAGTTGTTATAGCGCCATTTGCTCCACACTTGGCCGAAGAACTTTGGGCAGCACTTGGAAACACAACATCGGTTTGCGATGCTCAGTGGCCTGCATTCAACGAAGACTATCTGAAAGAAGATACAGTGAAATATACAATCTCTTTCAATGGTAAGGCTCGTTTCACTATGGAATTTGCTGCTGATGCAGACAATGATACAATCCAGTCTGCAGTTCTTGCTGATGAACAGTCACAGAAATGGATTGAGGGTAAGACTCCAAAGAAAGTGATTATAGTTCCTAAGAAGATAGTAAATGTTGTTCTGTAAATCATATTTATGGAAGCATTGTTAAAAAGAAAATTTGGCCGGGAGACGAAAGACTACCTGGCCATAACTTTAGGTTTGATATGTTACTCTATAGGTTGGGCAGCATTCCTTTTGCCTTATCAGATTACTACAGGAGGAGTGACAGGTATAGCTGCTATAATCTATTATGCGACAGGTGTTGAAATTCAGGTTTCATATTTCATAATTAATGCCGTATTCTTAGGCTTTGCATTGAAAATACTCGGACCTAAGTTCAGTATCAAGACTATATATGCCATAATCATGCTGACGTTTCTGTTATGGTTTTTCCAAATGTTATTTAAGGACGATAGTGGAAAATTGCCAATGTTGCTTGGTCCCGGACAGGACTTTATGGCATGTGTCATAGGAGCCGGACTTTTAGGCTTTGGTATTGGTCTTGTGTTCTGCCATAATGGTAGTACCGGCGGAACTGATATCATTGCATGGATTATCAACAAGTATAAGGATGTCACTCTTGGACGTATGATGATGTACTGTGATATAATTATTATATCCTCCTGTTATTTTATCTTCCATGATTGGCGACGTGTATTGTTTGGCTTTTGCGTGTTGTTTGTCATGAGTATAGTGATAGATTATGTGATTAACAGTACCCGTCAGTCTGTTCAGTTCCTTATATTCTCAAGAAAACATGATGAAATAGCTCAGGGTATTTCCACTCAGATTAACCGTGGAGTAACTCTTCTTGATGGTAAAGGATGGTATAGTAAACAGGACATCAAGGTAGTGGTTGTTCTTGCAAAGAAAAGTCAGTCGCTCGATATTTTCCGTCTTGTGAAGGATATAGATCCTAATGCCTTTATTTCTCAGAGTAACGTTGTTGGAGTTTACGGTGAAGGTTTTGACCCATTGAAAGTTAAGTAAATTATGAAGAAACTGGTTTTTGCAACAAATAACGCACATAAGCTGGAGGAAATCCGTGCTATATTAGGCGATAAGGTAGAGATTTTGAGCCTTAATGATATAGACTGCCATGCCGATATTCCTGAAACTGCTGATACGCTACAAGGTAATGCTGCATTGAAGGCACAGTATATATATGAGAATTATGGTCTTGACTGTTTTGCTGATGATACAGGTCTTGAAGTTGAGGCTCTGAACGGTGCGCCTGGAATTTATTCTGCCAGATATGCCGGTGGCGAAGGACACGACTCTGAAGCTAACATGAAGAAGCTGCTTTCTGAAATGCAGGACAAGGATAACCGTAAGGCACGTTTCCGTACTGTCATCTGTCTGATTGAAGGCGGTAAGGAACACTTCTTCGAAGGAATAGTAAACGGCAGCATAATACGTGAGAGAAAAGGTGGAGCGGGTTTCGGTTATGACCCTGTATTCATACCTGACGGTTATTCAGAGACTTTTGCGGAGATGGGTAATGACGAGAAAAATAAGATTAGTCATCGTGCGAGGGCGGTACAGAAACTTTGCGAGTATTTATTATAAAACAAAAAAAGTCAGAGAAAATCTCTGACTTTTTTTGTTTATAGTAATTTTATTCCGCCAAGACGAAGTCAAGTTGTTTCTTTTCCAGATTTGCTCGTGCTACTTTTATCTTTATAGCATCACCAAGGCTGAACTTCTGATGATAGCGTCGTCCTATCAGGCAATAGTTCTTTTCGTCGAACTCATAATAATCATTACCAAGGTCGCGCATAGCCACCATACCTTCGCACTTGTTTTCGTTTATTTCTACATAGATACCCCATTCGGTCACTCCGGAGATTACTCCGTCGTAAACAGTTCCTATATGGTCGCTCATGAATTCTACCTGCTTATATTTGATGGAAGCACGTTCTGCGCTTGCAGCTGTCTGTTCCATTGCGGAGCTGTGTTCGCACATGCTTTCATACTTATCGGCCTGTGCGCTTCGTCCTCCGTCCAGATAGCGTGTAAGCAGACGGTGAACCATAAGGTCGGGGTAACGGCGTATCGGTGAAGTGAAATGAGTGTAATAATCGAACGCAAGACCATAGTGGCCGATATTGTGGATAGAATACCTTGCTTTCTGCATTGAGCGCAAAGATACTGTTTCCACTAAGTTCTGTTCGCCCTTTCCGTTTACATCCTTCAACAGACGGTTGATAGACTTTGATACCTCAGTCTTTGTTCCGCTCGTACGGATTTTATAACCGAAACGTGCGATAAACTGGTTAAGGTTATCCAGTTTGTCTGGGTCCGGCAGGTCATGGATACGGTATGGGAATACTTTCGCCTTTTTGTTCTTTGGTACTTTTCCTATATGTTCGGCAACAGTACGGTTTGCCAGCAACATGAACTCCTCTATAAGCTTGTTGGCTTCCTTGGATTGCTTGAAATATACACTCAGAGGTTTGCCTTTTTCGTCTATTTCAAATTTTACTTCACATCTGTCGAAATCGATAGCTCCTGCAGCAAGACGTTTCTCACGAAGAATTTGTGCCAGCTTGTTCAGTTCAAGCACTTCCTCCTTATAGTCGCCTTCACCGGTTTCAATAATATTCTGGGCTTCTTCGTATGTAAAACGTCTGTCGGACTTGATTACTGTATGTCTTATTCTATAGTCTTTTACTTCAGCTTTCTCGTTCATTTCGAATATAACTGAATAAGCCAATTTCTCTTCGTTAGGACGCAGTGAGCAGATGAAGTTGCACAGACGTTCAGGCAGCATAGGTATTGTACGGTCCACGAGATAAACAGATGTGGCACGTTTCAGTGCTTCCTTATCAATAATACTGCCTTCCTTAACGTAGTGAGATACGTCGGCAATATGTACACCGACTTCCCATAGTCCCGGTTTCAGTTGTCTGATTGAGAGAGCGTCGTCGAAGTCCTTTGCAT
>JAHLFB010000048.1 GCA_018884025.1 Candidatus Phocaeicola faecipullorum | reverse complement strand
CACCCTAAAAGAGTAAAAAAGGGCCGCATCATTACTCAATACAGAGTTTGATACGGCCCCTTTTAAATATTATAGTTATAATCTGTAACTTTAGGGAGTAGTCATTTTAGTTTTGACACACCCTCTTTTTTTGTGTGTATCAAATACGAAAAATAGCTTAAAACATACATTAAAATACACTTTCACCTTTTCCCCATAGAATACTACCGATTATTTATGTATCTTTGTTCACAAATCAAAACTTAGAGAAATGAATATCTTAGGTACCGCAGACTATAAAATCATTCATGGTGATGCCATTAAAGCTCTTGAAAATGAAATTGCAGATAATTCCATCGATTTAATTTTCGCAGACCCACCTTACAATATCGGAAAAAATTTCGCAGGCTGTAAAGATAAATGGGCTAGTGATGACGAGTATCTTAAGTGGTGCTATATTTGGCTAGATTTATGTGTGCGAAAACTGAAGCCTACAGGAGCATTTTATGTAATGACTTCAACACAATTTATGCCGTATTTCGATATTTACCTCAGAAACAAACTGACAATCTTATCCCGCTTAGTATGGTATTATGACAGTTCCGGAGTACAGGCAAAAAAATATTTCGGTTCTATGTATGAACCTATCCTTTTTTGCGTGAAAGACAAAGATCATTATACATTCAATGCTAAAGACATATTAATAGAAGCCAAAACCGGAGCCAAAAGAGGATTAATAGATTACCGAAAAAATCCACCACAGCCCTACAATACTGAAAAGGTTCCAGGTAATGTTTGGGAATTTGCGCGTGTAAGATACCGAATGGAAGAATATGAAAACCATCCCACCCAAAAACCTGTTGCGTTATTGGAACGTATCATCAAAGCAAGTTCCAATGAGGGTGATTTAGTATTAGACCCTTTCTCTGGGACATTTACCACCTCATACGTAGCAAAAATGTTGAATCGCAAAGCTATAGGCATCGAGCTACAGGAAGATTATATCAAAATAGGACTAAGAAGATTACAACTTGCATCAGAATATAACGGTACACCTATCGTAAAAGAACAGAAAAGTTATCAAAAACAGACTTCAGAATCAGAACTTCAAACCTCATTCAATTTCTTGTAATTATGGAACATAGCTTTACTCCCGTCATAAAATCTGTTCTCCAAAAACATTATGGCGAACAAACAGACGAAATCTTTGAAAAGAGTCTGCTAATACAATATATCAACCAAAAAACGAAATCAGCCAATCGAGGTTCTAAATCCCGGGCGAGTTTCGCAAATCTTTATGCCATTTATGTCATTATAGAAGATTATATCAACAATCATTTCGATACCGCTGGTGGATACGGGAAATACGAAGGCGCACAATATACTAATTTATTACGCCGACAAAGGGAATTACCTTTCGGAAGCCGACTACAAAATCATGCGTTAAACAACCGTATGAATGCTGAATTTCAAAAATTTTTCCCTACATCAGATATTAATCCCATTATCAGAAATCTGGAAACCAACAGATATTGGATTAATGAAAACCTCTTGAAGTTAAAAATCAAATCAAAAAGCACGAACATAGCCAAAGCGGTCATTGAAATTATCGATAAATACGTTGAAGCCAAACAAAATTCGTTTAAGAGATTCATTGAACAATGTGAGATTTTACAAGACCTCTTACCTACAGAAACGACTCAAATTCATGATTTTGTTGAAGGACTATTGGCTCCTAATTCTGATGCAAGGCTCTTTGAGATTGTCAGTTATGCCATATTAAAGCTCTACTATAAAGAACAAAACATAATTTGGGGCTATGATATGGACAATCTGAACGTGGAAGCATTAAAACTTTATAAGACAGGACGAACCAATGCTAACGATGGTGGAATTGATTTCGTCATGAAACCTTTGGGGCGCTTCTTTCAAGTAACAGAAACACTTGATTTCAAAAAATACTTCTTGGATATTGAAAAAATAGAAAGATACCCCATTACATTTGTAGTAAAAACAACAGATGCAGAGGAAACCATTCTTGAGCAGTTGAAAGAAAATGCAGTCAGAACTTATGTCATCGAATCCATCGTTGACAAATACATGTCGTGCATAGAAGAAATAATCAATATACCTAAATTGATCGACTGCTTCACACGTGTTGAGGAAAACAAAGAATTATCCGACGTATTAAACGAGATTTTACTACAAAGCAAAGTTGAATTTAATTATGATGACGAAGAATGATATAATCACTATCACATATAGGGTTTAAAACGCTTCGTCATTTAAATTAAAACGACGAAACATTTTACCTAAAACGACGAAGCGTTTTATTTCAAGGCCTGGAACTGCTCTATCAATGAAGTCAGATTAGCCGTGAAAAGCCTTGCTGATATGGCCAAAAGAATAATACCGAAAAACTTTCGGATTACATATATACCCCCTTTTCCGAGGAAACGTTCTATCACATCAGTCAGCTTAAGCACTATATATACCCAAACCATATTAAGCACCAAGGCCAGAACGATATTGACCGGAGCATATTCGGCACGTAGCGAAAGTAACGTAGTGAACGCTCCCGCTCCCGCAAGCAACGGAAATACCAGAGGAACAAGAGTAGCTTCTTTTATAGGTCCGGTATTCTTGAATATCTCAATATCCAAAATCATTTCAAGCGACATAAGGAAAATGACAAAGGCACCCGCAACGGCAAACGACGCTATATCAACCTGGAAAAGTTTCAACATCATGTCGCCGGCATAGAAAAATCCCAGCAAAAGGGCAAACGCTATAAGAGTGGCCTTTATCGCATTGACAGGTCTTCCCTTCTGTTTCAAATCAAGTATGATAGGGATAGAACCGATAATGTCAATTACAGCAAACAGGACAATAAAAGCACTTAAGAATTGCTGCAAATCAAAAGTCCCGAAAATGGACAACGAAGCCAGTTGAGCATATAAAGTTTTCATTTTTGTGATATTTATTACACTTGCAAATTTACGCAAAAAAAATCAAAATCCACAATGTTTGGTGAGGCATTAAGAATTACAAAACGTACAGAAGAACAGTCCGTCAGCAAATGACTGCACAATGACTACACACGAAAGCAGCATCCAGTCATTCATTTATGAATAAAACTTCCTATGAACTAGCCAATTAATAAAAATACTAAAATCCATATACAGGCTGATGGGATGATACAAAATAAATTGTTAACTTTGTATGTTAAAATAAGGAAGTGTACTCATTTAATTTAACGTATCATGAAAGTTTCAATGTATGACACACTATTGGAGTTACCTTTATTCCAAGGATTGACAAAAGAAAACATTACAAGCATCATAGAAAAGGTCAAAATGGGGTTTCACAAATATGAGACCAGACAAAACATTGCAATGCAGGATGCCAAATGCAACAGTCTGATTTTTATCCTTGACGGCAGTGTGGCTATAACAACTACTGACGAAAAACATAACTTCAAGATAGAAGAACAGGTAAACGGACCATATATAATAGAACCTTATTCACTTTTCGGAATGCACACCAAATATCATGCGTCGTACTCCGCCATGGGAGAAGTGGAGACACTGAGTATCGACAAGGGATATATACTGACGAACCTGTGTAAATTTGAAATTTTCAATCTGAACTATCTTAACATAATAAGCAACAGGGCGCAAAATGCCAACATAAAGCTCTGGAACTCGCATATAGGAAACACTCAGGACAAACTGAAAAGTTTCCTCACACTGAGATGCATAATTCCAAACGGCAAAAAGACACTCTATATAACAATGGAGGATCTAGCATCACTGATAGACGACACCAGAATCAATGTATCGAGAGCGCTGAATGAACTACAGGAAAAAGGAATACTGACGCTGAGCAGAAAGAAAATAATAATAGAGGACCTGGCACGCCTCAACAATGAGACAACAAACTGTTTGCCGGAATAAGACGCAAAGCTTATGCTTACCTGCAAATTACGACAAAACCATTCAACCAACAATATAAAAAGAATTGAAGAATGAACAATCCGTTTTTACAACCATATAACACACCGCACGACACTACCCCATTCGACAGGATAAAAATAACAGACTTTGAACCTGCCATAAGGGAAGGAATGAAAATAGAGGATGAAGAAATAGCCAATATAACAGGGAATAAATCTGAACCGGATTTTGAGAATACGGTTTTGGCACTGGAACATGCCGGAAAACTTCTCGACCGTGTAACGACAGTTTTCTTTAACCTGATGAGTGCGGAAACGAGCGACGAACTGGACGCAATAGCAGAAAAACTGATGCCGGAATTGACTGAACACGGTAACAACATAAGTCTGAATCCACAATTGTTTGAGAGAGTGAAAAGTGTATATGACAGGAAAGACAGACTAAATCTCACACCGGAAGAAAGCAAACTGCTGGAAAAGACATACGACGGATTTATCAGAAACGGCGCAAATCTGAAAGATGAAGAGAAGGATGCTTTCAGAAAACTGTCTGCCGAACTGAGTACATTGACGCTTAAATTCTCGCAGAACCATCTGAAGGAAACAAACAAATACGAACTTCACATCACAGAGAGAAAAAATCTGGAAGGACTGCCGGATAGTGCGATAGAGGCTGCGGAACATACCGCAAAAGAAAAGGGAAAAGAAGGATGGATTTTCACCCTTCAGGCTCCAAGCTATGTGCCATTCATGAAATACAGCCGCAACAGGGAGTTAAGAAAGGAACTCTATATGGCATATAACACACAGTGTACGCATAACGACGAGCTAGACAATACGGAGATAGTAAAACAGCTGGTAAACAAGCGTATGGAACTGGCACAGCTGCTAGGTTTCGGAACATATGCCGACTATGTGCTTAAAAAACGCATGGCAGAGAACAGCGAAAACGTGTACAAACTGCTAAACGACCTGCTGGACGCATACACTCCTACCGCACATAAGGAAATAGAGGAGATAGAAGAACTGGCAAGAGAAACAGAAGGCGAAACGTTCAGACTCATGCCATGGGATTTATCATATTATGCGGAGAAACTAAAGAACAGGAAATACAGCCTCGATGAAGAGGCATTAAGACCATACTTTGAACTGTCAAGGGTAAAGGAGGGCGTATTCGGACTGGCAACAAAACTATATGGAATTACCTTCCACGAGAACAAAGATATTCCTGTATATCATCCGGACGTACAGGCATTTGAAGTTTACGACGCAGACGGCACTTTCCTGGCTGTGCTTTATACGGATTTCCACCCCAGAAAAGGAAAACGCTCCGGAGCATGGATGACCAGCTACAAGGAACAGTGGATAGAAGATGACGGTACAAACAGCCGCCCACACGTTTCGGTAACGATGAACTTCACCAAACCTACGACCGACAAACCGGCATTGCTGACTTTCTCCGAAGTAAACACGTTCCTTCATGAGTTCGGACATGCGCTGCATGGAATTTTTGCCAATACCAGATTCCAGTGTATGAGCGGAACCAATGTATATTGGGATTTCGTGGAACTTCCGTCACAAATCATGGAGAACTTTGCTGTTGAAAAAGATTTTCTGAATACTTTCGCAAGACATTACATTACAGGCGAAGCCATCCCGGAAAACCTTATCAAGAGTATAATAGACTCACAAAACTTCAATGTGGCATACGCCTGTCTGCGTCAGGTAAGTTTCGGCCTGCTGGATATGGCATGGTACACACGTAAAGAAACATTCGACGGTGACGTAAAGGAATACGAAAAGAAGTCATGGGAAAAGGCACAACTCCTGCCACAGGTAGATGACACTTGCATGAGTGTACAGTTCGGACATATAATGTCGGGAGGATATTCGGCCGGATACTACAGCTACAAATGGGCTGAGGTACTCGACGCAGACGCTTTTTCAGTATTCAAGGAAAAAGGCATATTCAATCGCGAAGTAGCACAGTCGTTCAGGGAAAACATTCTGTCGAAAGGAGGAACTGAACACCCGATGGTGCTTTACAAACGCTTTAGAGGTCAGGAACCAGGCATAGATGCCCTGTTAAAGAGAAACGGAATAATATAAAAAATTAAAAACGGCAATCAATATGAAAAGTATTATAAAATATATTTTCTCTTTTCTGGTCATTCCTCTGTTTTTGGGCAGTTGTAACCAGGAAGACGATATTTATGAGATATTTGCCAGCGGTACATGGAGAGTAAACAATTATTATACGGACTGCAACTGGAACAATCTGGCATACAAACCGGGAAATCCCGTATTCACCAGTGTGGATGATTTGAAAATCATAAACTCTTTCACTGTGGTATTTGAAGATGACGGTACAATGAGAGGTAATATAGACGGAGGAACATTCACCGCAAAATGGAATGCAGATGCAAAAGACAGAAGTTTCAGCATTACCAACATATCGGCAAGCATAAGTCTTTCGGGCAAAAACGCTGAGTTCATAAACAGACTGAAAAACGTGAAATACTATCAGGGTGACAGTAACACAATACAGCTTGCTCCACAAGACAAAACAACATACATACAGTTCAACCACCAATAACGAATAAAGATGGAACAACAGGAAAACAAACAAGAGATATTAGATTATAGATATATGCGAATGGCTCGTATCTGGGCGGAAAACTCATACTGTAAGCGTCGTCAGGTAGGCGCGCTGATAGTAAAAAACAAAATGATTATATCCGACGGATACAACGGAACGCCATCCGGCTTCAGCAATATATGTGAGGATGAGGACGGACTTACCATACCGTATGTATTGCATGCCGAAGCAAATGCCATAACCAAGATAGCACGTTCGAGCAACAGCAGCGAAGGAGCTACAATGTACGTAACTACATCTCCTTGTATAGAATGTGCCAAGCTCATAATACAGGCAGGTATAAAAAGAGTGGTTTACGGCGAGAAGTACCGTCTTGAAGATGGACTCAACCTTCTTAGAAAAGCAGGAATAGAGGTTGTCTATCTTGAAAACAAAGAATAGAAAAAACTGGTTAAAACATAAA
The DNA here is from genome assembly GCA_018884025.1 of Candidatus Phocaeicola faecipullorum. Lineage (GTDB taxonomy): Bacteria > Bacteroidota > Bacteroidia > Bacteroidales > Bacteroidaceae > Phocaeicola > Phocaeicola faecipullorum. The sequence continues at coordinate 1,978 of JAHLFB010000048.1, read as the reverse complement.
ATCTCTACACATATGGACAACAAGTACAAACGTTTCATGCCGATATTGCTGGCTGTCGGTATAGTAATAGGAATTGCAATTGGAGTATTTTATACCAACAGTTTCGCAGGAAACAAATTGGGAGTGATAAAGAACTCGTCGAACAAAATCAATGCCCTGCTCAGAATAGTGGACGACTCGTATGTTGACACAGTGAAAATGGCAGACCTGGTGGAAAAAACCATGCCGCTGATTCTTTCCGAGCTTGACCCTCATTCGTCATACATACCGGCAAAGGACCTGGAAGCTGTAAATGCTGACCTTAAAGGACATTTCAGCGGAATAGGAATACAATTCACCATCACTGACGACACTATACACGTAAACAGTGTAATAGCCGGAGGACCTTCAGAGAAAGTGGGACTTATGGCTGGAGACAGAATTGTAGAAGTTGACGACTCGGTTTTCGTTGGAAAAAAAGTAACCAACAGCGAAGCTATGAAAAGGCTGAAAGGAGAAAAGGGAAGTAAAGTTAAGCTTGGTATCTTCCGTCCGGGAGAGAAAGAAATATTGCATTTCACTATCATAAGAGGTGATATCCCTGTAAAAAGTGTGGACGCGGCTTATATGATAGACGGCAAATGGGGATTTGTGAAAGTAAACAAATTCGGTGAAACTACTTACCCTGAACTGCTCTTCGCCCTGGCCAAACTAAATCAGGAGAATATGAAGGGTATGATAATAGACCTTAGAGGAAATACCGGAGGATATATGGCAGCAGCCATACAAATGGTCAATGAATTCCTTCCGGCCAACAAACTCATTGTATATACGGAAGGCAGAAAATACCCAAGAGAAAACTATACATCCAACGGAACGGGAAGTAACCAGTCATTGCCTATAATAGTATTGGTGGATGAAGGTTCCGCATCGGCTAGCGAAATCTTTGCAGGTGCCATACAGGATAATGACAGAGGTACAATCATTGGAAGACGCTCATTCGGTAAGGGACTTGTACAGCAGCCTATAGAGTTCAGCGACGGCTCGGCTATAAGACTTACAATAGCAAGATATCATACACCGTCAGGCAGATGTATCCAGAAACCTTACGAACAAGGTAACGGCGCGGAATATGAAATGGATATACTTACAAGATATGAACATGGAGAATTTTTCTCTGCCGACAGCATAAAACAGAATACAAAAGAGATATACTACACCGGTCTGGGACGTCCCGTTTATGGCGGAGGTGGCATAATGCCGGACATATTCGTTCCTCACGACACGATAGGAATGACTTCGTACTTCCGCATGGCAGCAAACAGAGGACTGATTATAAGATATGCCTTCGACTATACGGACAAGAACAGAAACAAACTAATGGAATATAAGACAGGAGACGAACTTATAGACTATCTGAAGACACAAAATCTGCTGGTCAACTTCTCCAGATGGGCAGAAAAGAAAGGATTGAAAAGAAGAAACAATATGCTTATAACTTCCAAAGAACTGTTTGAAATAGGTATATACGGAAATATCGTCTATAACATGCTGGGTATGGAAGAATATATCAAATACCTTAACAAAACAGACAAGACTGTACTTAAGGCTGTAGAAGTGCTTGAAAAGGGAGAGTCTGTACCTAAGGCTCCGGAAAATGAAAGCGAAACAAAGGAAGCGGAAAAAGCATAATGGAAAAGAATGAAATAAGAAAAAATATATCTGACAAAAAGAAACAGTATTCAGAAAACGAACTGAAGACATTATCCTCCGGCGTAATGGAAAGGCTGGAGGAGAATGTCGTGTTAAGATGCGCCAGGACTGTACTTATGTATTATTCTCTGCCGGACGAGGTGCATACTCACGACTTTATTGAAAAATGGAGCCGTGAAAAAACAATATTGCTTCCGGTAGTGAATGGTGACGATATGGAGCTTAAAGTTTATTCGGGTAAGGAATGTATGCAGAAAGGAAGCTACAACATATACGAACCGCAAGG
>JAHLFB010000047.1 GCA_018884025.1 Candidatus Phocaeicola faecipullorum | reverse complement strand
ATAGCCAGCACAACATCTTGATATCTTCAGCATTCAATTCCTGACTGCATGAAGTTGCAATCACGCTTTTACCGGGTGTTCTGAAAAATAGAATCATATACTTATTATTTAATTGAATTTTGTATCAATCTGTGTCTTTATATATACGGCTGGCGGCTGTAATAAAAACGCTTCGTCGTTTTATCTGAAATGCTTCGTCGTTTTACTTTAAACGCTTCGTCGTTTTTTTTGATATTATGACGTCGGGTTCAAAATACCGGCACCTTTTAAAATTACAACCTTTTTATATTAAAACTTATTATTATGTGTGCAAAGTTACATAAAAGCCAATTGTTACGAAAGAAAATCAAGATTAAATATAGGTACTTTCATAAAAAAGTATCATCTTTGCATTATGAATTGGTTAGAGCAAGTTACTATACTGGATTTATTGGTTAAGGGTTTTGTTATAGGGGTAGTGGTATCGGCACCGCTCGGACCCGTTGGCGTGCTTTGTATTCAGCGGACGCTGAATAAAGGACGTTGGTTCGGTTTTGTAACTGGTCTGGGAGCGGCATTGAGCGATATATGCTATTCGTTGATAACGGGTTATGGCATGAGTTTTATGGACGAGCTTATAATCAAACACCAGACACTGCTTCAGATAGTAGGCAGTATAATGCTTCTTGCCTTCGGTATATATACGTTCAGAAGTAACCCCGTAAAGTCTTTACGGCCGGTATCCGGCAAACGCGGGTCTTATCTTCATAATTTTATTACGGCATTTTTTGTAACGTTGTCCAATCCGTTGATAATATTCCTGTTTGTAGGTCTTTTTGCCCGTTTCTCTTTTGTAATGCCGGGCAGTCCTGTAGGATTTCAGCTGGTTGGATACCTTGCCATCCTGTTGGGAGCGCTGACGTGGTGGTTCGGTATTACATATTTTGTCAATAAGGTCCGCAATCATTTCAATGTACGTGGAATCTGGGTTTTAAACCGTATAATCGGTATAATTGTAATAGTTGCCTCAATAGTGGGACTTATATTGTCGTTTTTAGGAAATTCATTATATTGATATGTTTATATCCAAGCAGTTAAAACAGCAGAACATAGCGGAATATCTGCTTTATATGTGGCAGATTGAAGATTTGCTTCGCGCGTATCATTTTGACATGGACAGGATTAAGGCAGACATCGTTGACCCATATCCTGTGACAGAAGAACAGAAAGCCGAGTTGTTTCAGTGGTACAAGGATTTGGCAAACATGATGCACGATGAAGGGGTAATGGAGAAAGGTCATGTGCAGATAAACAAAAATGTAATAGTATGGCTCACCGACCTTCATTTGCAGTTGTTGCGTTCGCCGAAATATCCGTATTACAGTGCCGCATATTATAAAGCGCTTCCATTCATTGTAGAACTTCGCGCCAAGGGGGCAGACAAGGACGTTCCTGAACTTGAAACGTGTTTTGATGCCATGTATGGCGTGTTAATGCTGAAACTTCAGAAAAAAGAGATAAGCGAGGAAACACAGAAAGCCATAAAAGTAATAAGCGACCTTCTGGCTATACTTGCCGATTATTATATAAAAGATAAGAAAGGAGAATTGGAATTATGAAAAATATACTCGTAACCGGTGCCAACGGTCAGCTGGGCAATGAGATGCGTATCCTGTCTGAATCATATCCTGAGTACAGGTATTTCTTTACTGATGTGGCAGAGCTTGATATTTGCAACGAACAGGCAGTTATGGCTTTTGTAATGTCTAACGATATAGATATAATAGTCAACTGTGCCGCATATACCGCTGTTGATAAGGCTGAAGATAATCCTGACTTGTGCAAAATGCTTAATCAGCAGGCTCCGGGCTTCCTCGCAAAGGCGGCGAAAGCCAGAAACGGATACTTCATTCAGGTGTCAACGGATTATGTATTCGACGGAACGGCACATATTCCATACCGTGAGGATGCGGAAACATGTCCGAACTCTGTTTACGGTGTAACAAAACTTGGCGGAGAGAAAGAAGCATTCAAGTATTGTCCTGAAACTATGGTGATAAGGACAGCATGGCTGTATTCTTCCTTTGGCAATAATTTTGTGAAGACAATGATTCGCCTGGGAAGGGAAAAGGATACGTTAGGAGTTATATTCGACCAAATAGGTACGCCTACATATGCGCGCGACCTGGCTGTAGCTATATTCGCGGCGATAAATAAGGGTATCGTTCCAGGAGTATATCATTTTAGCAATGAAGGCGTATGTTCATGGTATGACTTTACCAAGGCAATTCATTCAATAGCAGGTATAAAGGGCTGCGAAGTGAAACCTTTACACACTGAAGATTATCCTACCAAAGCTACCCGCCCTCATTATTCTGTACTTGACAAGACAAAAATTAAGGACACTTACGGAATAGAGATACCATACTGGATGGACAGTCTCAGGGAGTGTATGGAGATATTGAATACAAGTTTATAAGTTTTAAGTCTATAAGTTTGTTATTATATGCAAGCTATAGAAACTAAAAACTTAAGAACTCAAAGACTTAAAAACTCAAAATAATATATGAATCAGGAAATAGAAAGAAGACGTACATTTGCCATTATTGCCCATCCTGATGCCGGAAAGACATCGTTGACAGAAAAACTGTTGCTTTTCGGAGGTCAGATTCAGGTAGCCGGTGCGGTAAAATCAAACAAAATCAAGAAAACAGCTACATCCGACTGGATGGACATAGAAAAGCAACGTGGTATTTCTGTTACCACATCCGTGATGGAGTTCGATTATAACGACTACAAAGTTAATATCCTTGATACTCCGGGGCACCAGGATTTTGCCGAAGATACGTATCGTACACTTACAGCTGTGGATAGTGTTATTATCGTTGTCGATGGTGCGAAAGGTGTGGAAACACAGACAAGAAAGCTTATGGAAGTGTGCCGTATGCGTAACACTCCGGTTATCATCTTTGTCAACAAGATGGACCGTGAAGCTAAGGATCCATTTGATTTGCTTGACGAACTTGAAGAAGAACTTGTTATTCAGGTACGTCCTCTGACATGGCCTATCGAGAGCGGACCGCGTTTCCGTGGTGTATATAATATATATGAGCAGAAACTTAACCTTTTCCAGCCTTCAAAGCAGGTAGTTACAGAAAAGGTGGAAGTGGATATAAATACGGAGGAACTTGACAATCATATCGGTCATGACCTTGCTGAAAAACTCCGTGGCGAACTTGAATTGATAGATGGAGTATATCCTGAATTCAATGTAGAAGAATATCTTAAGGGAGATGTGGCTCCTGTGTTCTTCGGCTCTGCTCTCAACAATTTCGGCGTTCAGGAATTGCTTGACTGTTTCGTGGAGATTGCTCCAAGTCCTCGTCCTGTTACTGCCGTTGAGCGTACTGTAAATCCTGACGAGCCTAAGTTTACAGGTTTCATATTCAAGATTACTGCCAATATCGACCCTAACCACCGTTCGTGTGTGGCGTTCTGTAAAGTATGTTCAGGAAAGTTTACCCGTAACACTCCATACCTGCATGTGCGTCATAACAAGACAATGCGTTTTTCTTCGCCTACACAGTTCATGGCACAGCGCAAGACTACAGTGGATGAGGCTTGGGCAGGTGATATTATCGGTTTGCCTGACAACGGTACATTCAAGATTGGCGATACTCTGACAGAAGGCGAAAATCTTCATTTCAAAGGTCTTCCGAGCTTCTCTCCAGAGATGTTCAAATATATAGAGAATGCCGATCCGATGAAGACTAAACAGCTCAACAAGGGTATCGACCAGCTTATGGACGAAGGTGTGGCACAGTTGTTTGTCAACCAGTTCAACGGACGTAAGATTATCGGTACTGTAGGTCAGCTGCAGTTTGAAGTAATCCAGTATCGTCTGGAAAATGAATACAATGCCAAGTGTCGTTGGGAACCGGTTAGTCTCTATAAGGCATGCTGGATTGAAAGTGATGACCCGGCAGAACTTGAGGCGTTCAAGAAACGTAAATATCAGTATATGGCAAAAGACCGTGACGGAAGGGATGTATTCCTCGCAGACAGTGGCTATGTGCTGCAAATGGCTCAAATGGACTTCAAGCATATAAAGTTCCATTTTACTTCTGAGTTCTGATAAGAAGCATATAAAAACGAGAAAAGCCGTTGGATTCCAACGGCTTTTCTCGTTTTATGTTGTAGATTTGTTGTATGGATAAAAAGTAAGGAGCTAAGTTTTATGACTTAACTCCTTGATTTTCAATAGTCGGGATGACTGGTTTCTAACCTGCATTTTTCTTTGTTTTTTATCTTTTGTTGAATTTGATATAAAAATATTGTAAATCAGTGTATTGCTAAAAATTTTATAATAAAGTAAGGCAAACAAAAAGTAAGAAAAACAAAGATTTTGCGGAACAAAAACGGAACAAATGGAGGAATTGTTCCGCTAAAACCTTATCTTTGCTTTAGGATTTAAAAGCAAAATTATGGCAACAATAAAGTTTCTTATTCGTAATATGGATGCAGATAATGAGCAAACCATATACATAACATCAAGATTTGGACGAAACGAAAAGTTGATGTATGCAACGCCTTTAAAAGTTGAACCTATATTCTGGGACGAAAAAAAAGAACGTGTTAGAAACTCAAAGTATTGCTTACAGAGGGATGATATAAACGCTGTTATTTCAACTGTGAGCGCAAGGACTTCAACTTTCCTTATAGAGTCAGCGAGGAATGGAAAACCGATAACGAAAGAGGCATTAAAAAACTTCTTAAATATTTGTTTCGGGAAGGAACAAGGGAAAGCAACAAATTTTCATTCATTCTTTGAACAATATATCAAGGAATGTGAAACGAGAACAAATCCCAATAGAGGAGGACAAACGGTTTCTTATAAGACTATGAGGGAATACGCCCGGACTTATTATTACATACAGGAGTATGAGAAGAAAAGAGGTATCAGGCTTGAATTTGATAATATCAATAAATCATTCATAAACGACTTTATTGCATTTCTACAAAGTTTGAATCTAAGTACCAATACAATCGGACATAAGATAGTTTGTATCAAAGCTCTCATGCGTTCTGCTAATGAGAATGATCTTACAGACAATGATAAGTACCAACATTTTAAAAACATGTCTGAGACAAGTGATAATATTGCATTATCAGAGGAAGAACTTGAAAAGATAGCTATATATGATTTTGCTGCAAACCCAAGGTTGGAACGTGTTAGAGATATGTTTCTACTCGGATGTTGGACTGGATTACGTTTTTCAGACCTTACAAGCTTAAGGGAAGAAAATATAAAAGATGGCAAAATAAGTCTCATACAAAAGAAAACAGATAAACCTGTTGTAATACCCATACATCCTGTATTTAATGCAATATGGAAGAAATATAATGGGAATTTACCGCCTGTAATAAGTAATCAGAAATTCAATGAATATCTTAAAGAAGTCTGTAAGGTTGCAGGTCTTAATGACCGTGTTTTAAAATCAATAACCAGGGGAGGCAAGAAACAGACAACAGTATATGAGAAGTGGCAGCTTGTTTCTTCGCATACAGCAAGAAGAAGTTTTGCAACCAATTTGTATAAATCCGGTTTCCCGGCTATTTCAATAATGCAAATTACAGGACACAGAACTGAATCTGCTTTTCTCAAATATATTAAAGTGAGCAAGGAAGAACATGCAAAGTTGTTAAGTGACTTTTGGAGAGCAAATGGTAATTTATTAAAAAATGTGTAACATGGAGAATATAAGGAAATATTTTAGTTTTATTTATACAACGGATGATGAGGACGAAATGATGTATAGTGAATTGGAAACTATTGGTGCTGTTTCAAATAAACTTTTATTAATGAGTGAAGCTAATCAGAAAGCTTATTGCAGAGTTATATTAAAACAAATTAATGATTGGATAGGTGTTGACGAAGAACTCCAACTTGTTATTAACGGCTCAAAAAAACCTGATATTTGGGAGCACTCTATATTATACTTATCCTTCTTGTTAAACGATTTATTTGACTGTTTTAATATTGACATGAGACAGGAGGCTAAACTCTTGGGATATAATGAAATAATACCTGAGTATTTAGAAAAGGCAGTAGTTAAAAGAGGCACATTTAGGCATAGAGAAATAAGAAAGAAATTTGCTACAGCAAAAACCAAGGAACAAGTAGATGTTATTAGAACATTATTAAGGAGTGCTGGGGTAGAATATTCTTCTGATGTGAATTTAGCCCAATTTATATCGTGGCTTTGTGGTGGTAGTGCTGATTCTATAAGGAATAACGGTTTAGTCCCTAATACAGGTTATGAAAACGAAGAGGTGTTAAAAGAAAAATTTGCACTTATTGGGATAAAATACGAAAAAGGGAAAATTAAGTAAAGAACAGATAATTTGTAATATTGCAAGTAATATTGCAGCGTAATTATCCATATACTTTTGCATCCATAAAACTAAGAATAACAAAACTTTTTAGATTATGGATGCAAATTTTTTACCCCCAAATTCAATGCTTATTCAAAGTGTAACGATGAGCGACTTTGAGAATATGATAAGCAGGCTTCTTGATAAGAAGCTGAGTGAGGTATTGGAGTCTATTCCAGGAGTGGAAGACCATAAGAGCCCTTCAGATGGGCTTTATAAACGAAGAGAAGCTGCTGAGAAGTTGCGTGTTTCCCTTGTTACTTTAGATGCATGGACTAAGGCAGGAATAATTAATGCACGCCGTATAGGGGGGCGCATTTATTACACGGAGAAAGACATCAATGATGCTCTAAAGAAAGTATCTAAGTAAAAAGAAAGGGGCACTATGAATACTGCCAATAACAACACCAGAGAAGACCCTACTTTCTGTCACGGAACTACAATAGGGTTAAACAATCTCCAGAAACTTACAGCAGAACAGGAAAGAATCAAAGATGAGATAACAGAAAATAAACCCGATTACAAACGGCATATTCTTGACCTGTCGCTACCGACCAACGAACCAAAGTATCTTTTTTCTATAGGTGGAGTGCCTACCATTCCTCAAGGAGAACTGATAGGAATAAAAGGGCGTGCTAAAATGGGAAAATCACAGTTCGGGTATTATTTGATAGCAGTAATGTTATCAGGTATATCAAGAGGTAATATAAGACCATTACAAAACGGATACAAGGTTTTATTATTCGATACTGAACAATCACAAGTCAGTTTGAAAAAATGCTGTCAGAGAGCCTTAAAATTCGCAGGGCTTCCAACTGATAAGAATGATGTTCGCTTTCTTCCGTTCTTCATGCGACCGTTATCTATTGATGAACGTAAAAAAGTCATAGAGGATGCAATTAGAGAGGAAAAGCCGGATATTATTTTCATAGACGGAGTTCGTGACTTGCTTCAGGACTTCAACAATCTTGAACAAAGCAATGAGCTTATACAATGGCTGCTCTCGTTAACATCTGAATATGGTTGTACAATAGTTTCTGTATTGCATCAAAACAAAGCTAAAGATGATGGTAATATGAGAGGCCATTTAGGTACGGAACTACTGAATAAACTGACAGACTGTTTTGAAGTTTCAAAGAAAGACGGAAAGTTTACTGTTTCCTGCACTGATAGTCGAAACGTACCTTGTTCGGATTTGGCTTTCTCTATTGATATGGATGGAAGTTTTCAGACAGAGGAAACGGAAGCAGAAAATAAGAATAATGCACGTGTTGCTGATATACAAAGGGTACTTAGGCTGTGTTTTAAGGAACATCAAAGTATGGGTTATATGGATTTAGTAAGGTGTTATGCTTTGGAAGCTGCAACTTCGGAAATCACTGCTAAGCGACACATTAAAGAAGCTAAAGAGAATAACTTCATTTCGGTATCAAATAGCCTTTATTTGCTGACACCACAGTAAAAGTGCAACATGGGATAAAAGTAGTATCATGTACACACCCCTCTAAGAGGGGGTTGTGATACCAGTGATACTAATATACCTTTTAACGGTATCACTGATACCGATTTGATACCAATGATACCAATGTATTAATATAGCAGTTGATTTTGATATGGGAGATTACAAATACAGACTTCAAAAATATAGCGGACGTAATAGCAGACATACGTGTCCTTCTTGTGGCAGACCTCATTGTTTTGTTCTTTACGTTGATGCAAACAATAATCCGGTAGCAGAAGATGTAGGACGATGCGAACACCGTAATTCTTGCGGTTATGAGAAGACTCCAAAGATGTGGTTTGCCGAACATCCGGAAGACAGAAGCAGGACAGAATACACAATCAAGCCTCATCCGGTAAAAGAGATAAAGACTGATTATATACCTTTTCCCTTGATACAAAGAAGCGAGGGAACAAATAATAACCTTATGAAATATCTTCGAGGATTCTTTAGCGAAACAGAGATAGCAAAGGTTACGGAGGATTATCATTTGGGGTGTACCAGAAAAGGAGAAACAATATTTCCTCAGATAGACGGAAAAGGAATGTGCAGGACAGGCAAGGTCATGCAGTACGGAGAAGACGGCCACAGGGTAAAAGGAACTTTTGACGCTATAGACTGGCTCCACTCCAGGTACATGAAACAGCAGGGGAAACTTTCCCATGACTTTAACCTCAGACAGTGCCTTTTCGGGGAGCACCTGTTGCATACAAGGCCGAATGACATTGTGTGTATGACCGAAAGCGAAAAGTCGGCAGTCATAGCCTCTATGACATTCCCACAATTTGTATGGGTTTCATGTGGAGGGAAACTGGCTCTGACACCGGAAAGATGCAGACAGCTTGCAGGTCGCGATGTGATTGTTTATGCTGATGCGGACGCTACAGATGAATGGAAAGAGAAAATCAAAAGTCTGGCTTATTGTCGCAGCATACGCATATCTGATTGGGCTAAAGATGAGGCTCAAGGAAGCAAACGTGATATCGCAGATCTGATTATAGAGGAGAAAAGGCGTATGCAGGTAGAACCGACAACAATAGGTGATGTATGCCGGTGGATGGATGAACTGGGAATACCGAAAGGACGTATCACTTTTAATATTTGACATGATGGAAATAGAAACAATATACGGCCAGATTATCGCAAAGGCTAATCACTATCAAGCCGTACCGGGAAAGTTCGGTACAAAGCGAATTATCAAGGATGAGAAGATACGAGCATATGAGCACAGTTTCGCACAGCAATGCAAGATATACCGAAATAAGGGCATTTCAAGCCGTTTCCGTCTGTTTGTGCGTGTATTCCATAGTTCGGTACGTTTTGACCTTGACAACAGCCTTAAAACACTATTGGACTGCCTTCAGATGGTAGGAGCAATAACGGATGGTAAACTTTGCTTTCAGATAGAAGCAGAAAAAAGAATAGACAAATACCACCCCCGAATAGAGTTCGCTCTTTTGGAGGTGAACGAACAGAAACAATTATTTTATTAACAGCTAAAGCAAACTATTATGGACAAAATTACAATCAAAGAGATTATCGAGGATAAGGAGCTTTTGAAACTCGTAGTAGCAATCAAGGGAGTGTCTAAAGAAAAGGGTATTCCTGTAAAAGAAATGGTAGAATCCGGAAGAAAGGTTCTGAGAGATGCTCCATACAGGCAAAAGGATGATGCACGTACGGCACTTTTAATATCACTTGACTTTGCATCCATAGGAAAACTGAATGAAAGAACCGTAAAGATGGAGGAATAGGTATGGCAAGCAATGAACAGACAGCAGTACTGAATATTGAGGTGAATTATGCAAACGGTATAAAAGCTATTGCACAGTATAAAACCCAGATAGATGCGCTTAAAAAAGCGGAAAAGGAGTATAAGAAACAGCTTGACGAAGGAAAAATAACCCAACAGGAATATAACGAGGCTATAGCCAAGAGTAAAATGGAGATAACAGAGCTGAAGGAAAAGTCCCAGCTTATGGAAAAACAACTTAAGAATCAAGTCAAGATACAGAAGGAGCAGGAAGGCAGCCTAAAACAGCTTAGAGCTGAACTGAGCAACCTTACAGCAGCTTATGACGCAATGAGTCAGGCTGAAAGGGACGGAGCCAAAGGAACTGCATTGAAGAAGAAGATAAACGATGTGACGGATGCACTGAAGGAAGCGGAAGAAGGGACTCAAAGATATTACAGAAATGTCGGAAATTATGAGGATTCTATAAAAAGCGTCCTTGGCATTAACAACCGGTTTGCCGAAAGCCTCATCGAGATTGGACAATCGGGTAAAGGCGTGAACGGTGCGTTTACCGAAATGAAAACAAGTGCAACAGCCTTTGGTAAAACGTTACTCGGCTTATTGTCTAACCCTGTATTCATGGCTATTGCAGCCATAGGGGGTGCAGGGGTAGCGTTCAAAGGATGGTATGATTACAACAAAGGGATAGAAGAAGCCAACAGACTGACGCAACAGTTTACAGGCGCAACAGGTGATGAACTGAAAGCGTTAAGAAGCGATGTAACGGTATTGGCGGAAACGTTCGATAAGGATTTTAGGGAAGTACTTATTTCCACAAACGCACTATCTAAACAGTTCGGCATATCATTAAGCCAAGCGACTGAACTTATAAAGGATGGGTTTGTAGCAGGGGCAGATGCAAGCGGACAGTTTCTTGATATACTGAAAGAATACCCTACATTCTTTAGGGAAGCAGGAATATCGGCAGAGGGATTTGTAGCTATTGCAACACAGACAGCACAGCAAGGTATATATTCAGACAAGGGTGTAGATACGATAAAGGAAGCTACAATACGTTTGCGTGAAATGACGGACGCAACGAAAGAAGCACTTGATGGTATAGGATTGAGCGGTGACGAGATAAAGGAACAACTCACAAGTGGAAGTAAGACAATGTTTGAAGTGATACAGCAAGTATCGACACAATTAAACAAATTACCAGAAACAAGCAGCGAGGTAGGTACAGCGTTGGCAGACATCTTTGGTGGTCCGGGTGAGGACGCAGGTATCAAGTTTATAAAAACGCTAAAGGATATTGACTTGAATTTGAACAACGTCAAGAAAACCATGGGAACATACGCACAGGCGCAGGAGGACATGGTGGAAGCACAAGCCAATCTTGACAGGGAAATATCACGGTTACTTGACAGCACGGAGAATGGTTTTTACAGGTTTGTCCAAAACGTAAAGGCTTCATGGAAACAGATGAACGCAGACCTTTTGCAATGGTTTAGGGAAATGATAGAAGGTGTTGATGATATGTTGAACAGGACGGCAAGCGAAGCGGCAGCAGAGGGAGCGGAAGCGGCAAGCGAAAGGATACTTGTGCAATACGAGCGAATAAACAACGCAAGAAAGATTTACGAGGAACTGGGGTTGAGTGCTGATGAGGCATTGAACAAGTCACGTGAGGAAAGAGTAAACATTCTTAAGCGTACTTTGGAAATAGAGCAGCAGAATCTTGCAGATGCAGAAGCTACAGTAAAGAAACATAACGAGGAAATGGAGAACGCAAGTTTTTGGCGACAAGGTTTAGGACTTGACAGAACCAATAATCAGATTAAAGAAGATTTGGAAAACGCAATACAAGTAAGAGCAAGCGCAATAGCAGCAGTTACATCATTGCAAAAGCAGATTGAACAGGTGATGACTTACAATCCTTTGGTGATACCAGAAGCGGAGGACTCACTTGAAAAAGCAGAAGAAGATGCAGAAAAGGCTAAGAGATTAGCCGAACAACAGGCGGCTTATGCAGTAGCGATGAAACAGAAAGAGAAAGAGGAAATACGCAAAGCCGAGGACGAACTTTTAAAACTCATAACGGACGAAAGAGAAAGACAAAGGCAACAGGTAGAAGTAAGTTATGAACGTCAGATAGAAGATTTGCGCACAAGGTTACAGACAGAAAAAGACTTGACGGTAGAAGCGCAATCCGCAATCAATACTCAAATTGTAGCATTGGAGCAACAAAAACAGATGGAGTTGCAGACAATGAAACAGGAGGATTTAGAAACAGAGATAGAGCGTAGACAGGAAGAGTTTGAAACGCTGCTTGAACAAGAACAAGAGCAGATTCAGGTGAGATTTGAAACGCTGCTTGAACAGAACATAGGGAATGAGCAAGCACGCCTGGAAATCGAACTACAGCAAAAGAAAGCAGAATTAGACGCTTTGCAAAAGTTGGAAGGTGAAAGCCAAGAAGCCTTCAACCTTCGTAAGTTAAAAGCTCAAAACGCTTACAACGCACAGAAGAAGAAGCTGAATGATTACGAGGTGCAGATGGAACAGGCGAAACTTTCTGCAATGTCACAGATTACAGGTGCACTATCGGGATTGTTTGACGCATTGGGTGGAGAGAATGAAGCCTTCGTCGGATTGAGCAAAATGCTTGCATTGGCTGAGATTGCAATCAATACAGGTACGGCAATAGCGAAGATGACAGCTGTAGAGTCGGGAAAGGGTATTGTCGGACTTGTAACCATGGCAACAGGTATAGCTACCATAATTGCTAATATGGCAAATGCTATAAAAGTCGTAAAAAGTGCTAAATTTGCAACAGGTGGATTAGTTACCGGTCCAGGTACGGGTACAAGCGACAGTATTCCTGCCATGCTCAGTAATGGAGAATCGGTAATGACGGCCAGAACCACCTCAATGTTCGCACCTATATTATCATCCTTCAATCAGATGGGCGGTGGTGTACCTATAAGTATAGCGGAAAGCAGTAATCAGACTTTAGGTGAAGATATGCTTGCAAGATCTATACAAAAAGGTATGGCAGGAATACGTCCGGTTGTTTCGGTTGAGGAGATAACGCAAGTAAGTAACCGAGTTGAAGTTGTAGAAACAGTAGGAACGCTATGACGGTATATGAATTTATTAAGACACACAGAGGTACAATAGAACAGATGGGTCGTATATTGACGTCTTTAGAAGATTGTACCAGTGTGGATCTGTACGAGGATTATATGAAAATGAAAACGATGAGATACAAGATGACATATATAGCACAACATCTTGCCGACAAATACGGTATAAGCGAGAGGAAGGTTTTCAGAATCGTGAAAAGGCTTTCGGAAGAAGTGGTGTTATGAGCCTTGTGCCATGTTTTAATGGTTGGAATATAAAAAACTTAGTTTTCTTAGTGTGTAAAAAAGAAACTGATTGATACGTTGTTTGTTTTGCGTTACATGTAGTCCGTTCCTGGTAGTGATACCGGGGCGGGCTTTTTTTATTTTCTTTATACCATATAATAAAAAGAAAGCAGGACGAAGATTTTTTGGGGGTCATCGCGCGCGTGGAAGATTTTCTTCAGGTCTTAATACGCGCGAAGATTTTTTGGGGGTCATAATGCGTGCGCGAGAAAGGACAATAAATCATGACCTAAGTATTACTGATGTCAGCTTTTTATCGTCATAATACGTGCGTGGCATAAGGATGAAAGATGACGTCCTTTGCTGTTTTCCTTTTGATTTTACACGTTTTTATTCATAAGTGTATAAGTTGTATAGGATTTCTTAAAATAACGGCTTAAAACGGCTTAAAAT
>JAHLFB010000005.1 GCA_018884025.1 Candidatus Phocaeicola faecipullorum | reverse complement strand
AGCCGATTATACCGCTTGAAAGCATGGATATAGGGATATTACAGGAAAATTGAAAGCATACTCTATGAAAAATGAGAAAGCAATGATTATATAACGAAAAAGAGGATGCGTCATTTTGACACATCCTCTTTCAATAATATGTTTTATATGTTTGTTTATTGGTGTATTTTCTCGGCAAGGAATTGACCTGTGTATGAAGCACCACATCTGGCAACTTCTTCGGGGGTACCTGAGATTACAAGATTACCGCCTTTGTCGCCTCCTTCAGGTCCTAGGTCTATCACATAATCCGCACATTTTATTACATCCATATTATGTTCTATAATTACTATTGTATGTCCTCTTGAGATTAGTGAATCAAATGCTTCAAGCAGTTTTTTTATGTCGTGGAAATGCAAACCGGTAGTCGGTTCGTCAAACACGAAGATTGTTGGCTGCGATTTTTCCACACTGAGGAAATAGGCCAGTTTGACTCTTTGGTTCTCTCCGCCTGAAAGTGTAGATGATGACTGTCCCAGCTTTATATATCCCAGTCCTACCTGTTGCAGTGGCAATAACTTCTTTACAATTTTTTTCTGATTGTTTTCTGTAAAGAACTCTATAGCCTGGTTTACTGTCATTTCAAGAATATCGTAAATATTTTTTTCTTTGAACTTTACTTCCAGAACATCGTTCTTGAAACGCTTGCCGTGGCATGATTCACATTCCAGTACAAGATCAGCCATGAACTGCATTTCTACAGTTACCGTGCCTTCTCCTTTACATTCTTCACACCGTCCGCCTTCTGTATTAAATGAGAAATATCCGGCTGTGTATCCCATCTGCTTTGACAATGGCTGTTCCGCAAAAAGTTTTCTTATTTCATCGTATGCCTTTACATATGTGACAGGGTTACTGCGTGATGATTTTCCGATAGGATTCTGGTCAACGAACTCAATGTCGGATATCATTTTTATGTCACCTTCAAGAGATACGAATTCTCCCGGTCTTTCACTGGCTTCACTATATTCACGTTTAAGCGCCTTATAGAAAACATCCCTTACCAGAGTGCTTTTTCCTGAACCGCTAACTCCCGTTACCACAGTCATAATGTTGAGAGGAAATTTAACGTCTATACCTTTCAGATTATTCTCTCTAGCTCCTTTTATTTCTATATAGTTGTTCCATGAACGGTGAATTTTGGGAACGGGGATGGTTTCTTCACCAAGAAGATATTTTACTGTATAACTGTTGCTGTCTTTCTGCAAATCTTTCATATCCCCTTGATATACTACCTCTCCACCCAGACGTCCGGCCATAGGACCTATATCAATGATATAATCGGCCGCTCTGATTATTTCTTCATCATGTTCTACAACTACAACTGTATTTCCAAGTTCTTGCAGTTGGCGCAATACCTTGATGAGTTTGTCTGTATCGCGACTGTGCAATCCTATACTTGGTTCGTCAAGTATGTAAAGCGAGCCTACAAGACTGCTTCCTAATGATGTTGCTAAGTTAATGCGTTGACTTTCACCACCGGACAATGTATTACTCAAGCGGTTTAGGGTTAGGTATCCAAGACCTACGTCAATAAGGAAATTCAACCGGCTGTTTATTTCATTAAGCAGTCGTTGAGCTACCAGTGTATCATGTTCACTCAGTTGAAGTGTACGGAAAAATTCTTTCAGTTCTGT
Source organism: Candidatus Phocaeicola faecipullorum (assembly GCA_018884025.1). GTDB lineage: Bacteria > Bacteroidota > Bacteroidia > Bacteroidales > Bacteroidaceae > Phocaeicola > Phocaeicola faecipullorum. The sequence continues at coordinate 7,444 of JAHLFB010000005.1, read as the reverse complement.
TACCGGCATGTCAACCAGATGACATATGTTTTTTCCTCCTACTTTCACGTAAGTGGCTTCTTTCTTCAGTCTTCCGCCTTTACATGTAGGACATGTGGTTTTACCCCTGTATCGTGCCAGCATAACCCTGTACTGTATTTTATACTGGTTTTCTTCCAGCATTTTGAAGAATGTGTCTATACATACCTTGTCGCGTGGGCCGTGCCACAGGTAATCCTTCTGCTCTTCCGTCAGTTCATAGTATGGAGTGAATATAGGGAAATTATGTTTAGGCGCTTCACGTAAAAATTCCTGCAGCCATTCTCCCATCTTCTCGCCACGCCAGCACATTACTGCGCCATCGTAAACGCTCAATGCACGGTTTGGGATGACCAGATGTTCGTCGATACCTATAATCTTTCCAAATCCTTCACATGTAGGGCATGCTCCAATAGGGGAGTTGAATGAAAACATCTGGTCTGATGGTTCCTCGAATTTTATTCCATCAGCTTCGAATTTGGTACTGAAACAGTGTAGTCTGCTTTCACCGTCGGGCATGTAGAAACGCAACATACATGTGCCGTCGCCTTCGTACATTGCGGTTTCAGCTGAGTCTGTCAGACGGCTTATTGAATCTTTGTCGTCGTTACAGCTCATACGGTCTATAAGCAGATACACCTTGTCGCTTTCGTCATATTTATAGTCTTCTATCCTTACTATCTCACCATCAACCTCAAGACGTGTAAAGCCTTGTTTCAAATCCATGTCAAGCTGTTCCTGAGGAGTACGTCCGTCGCGCGGCAGCAGTTTGGTCAATACTGTGTATTTTGTGCCCTTAGGATAAGAAAGCATACAGTTTACTATATCTTCCGGACTGTCTTTTTTTACCAGCTTACCGCTTACAGGAGAGTATGTTTTTCCTACCCTTGCAAAAAGCAGACGTAGATATTCGTATATTTCTGTAGATGTTCCTACCGTAGAACGAGGATTGCGGCTTATAACTTTCTGTTCGATGGCTATTGCGGGCGGGATACCTTTGATAAAATCGCATTCCGGTTTACCCATTCTGCCAAGAAACTGGCGTGCGTACGATGAAAGGCTTTCGACGTATCTTCTTTGTCCTTCCGCATAGAGTGTATCGAAGGCCAATGATGATTTTCCTGAGCCGGAAAGGCCTGTTATGACAACCAGTTTGTTGCGTGGAATATTGACGTCAATATTTTTCAGGTTATTGACTTTGGCACCTTTTATTGATATGTATTTGCTTTCAGACATTCTGTTTGTGGATTTAATATATGCAAAGATAGGATATTCAATCATAATTTGAAAATTAATGTATGAAATTAGATTTTTTCGTCTATTTTCCACATATTTGTACGAACGAAATATACCTAAAAGTAGGTATTGACGTCTTTAAACTTTATATATTATTTTGTAACTGGATTTGAATTATGAATAATGTTTTGAATATGTACAGGACGAGAATATATAAGCCTACAGACAAGATGAGTGACCTGATATGCGAGAATTATACTCTTTTGCAGGTACTTAGCCGTTTTGGCGTGTCATTGGGCTTTGGTGATAAAAATGTACGTGAGGTTTGTGAAATCAACAACGTTGACTGCAATACGTTTCTTACGGTAGTTAATTTCCTCGTTGAAGACAGTAACAGGATGCAGGAGCATCTGGAGGGAATATCCATACCTTCATTGATGAATTATCTAAGGGAGGCACATAGCTATTTTCTTGATTTTCAGCTGCCGACTATCAGAAAAAAGCTGATAGAGGCTATAGGTGACTCTAAGGAAAAAGACGTTACATATCTGGTTTTGCGCTTTTTTGATGCATATGTTGATGAGGTGAGAAAACATATGGAACATGAAAATGATAATGTGTTCACTTACGTGGAAAAACTATTGCGAGGCGAACATCCTGCCGGTTACAGCATAAGTGTTTTTGCAAGTCATCACGATCATATAGATACAAAACTGACAGAACTTAAGAACATCATTATCAAGTATTTCCCGGCCGGAGGAAATAACCGCTTGCTTAATGCCACCTTATTCGATATTTTCAGTTGCGAAGAAGATCTGGCATCGCACAATAGGGTAGAGGATTTTCTGTTCGTACCGGCCATAATGGAATTGGAAAAGGAGGCAAGATGAAATCGCGTGATGTAATCAATATTGCAGTGGCTGAGTCGTCAATGATAGTCAGGACAGGACTTATTTCGGTGTTGAAGCATTTGTCCGACTTGAATATACAGACTCTGGAGGTTACGTCTATGGAAGGGCTCCAACTGTGTATGGAGTCGCACAGACCTGACATACTGATTGTCAACCCTATGTTTGACGGATGGTTTAATGTGGAAGAGTTCAAACGTCATTATGAGGCTCATGAAATGAAGTTGGTTTCGCTTATCTGTACTGTTGTCGATTCCAATATGTTGAAGGGTTATGACGACAGTATAAATCTCTTCGACGATATGGATACTCTTTCTTCAAAGATTTCAGTGATGATGAATGTGAGTGATGAAGAAGACAGCGATCAGGAAACCTTGAGCCAGCGTGAGAAAGAAATATTGGGTTGTGTAGTGAAAGGAATGACAAATAAGGAGATAGCCGAAAAGCTATACATATCTGTCCATACAGTTATAACTCACAGAAGGAATATTACCCGCAAACTGCAAGTACATTCGGCAGCTGGTCTTACCATTTATGCCATAGTGAATAAATTGGTTGATATAAGTGAAGTGAAAATGAAACTCTGAAAAATACCAATTTTTAGGTATTGTCCGTTTGACCGGATAAGCTTAACTTTGCAGTGTTAGTCATATAGAAATTACGTAAACCACAAAAGTAAAAAAGTTAGTTATTAGTTGGGCACACCCTGCGAAGTGATTCGCGGGGTGTACGCATTTAATAGTTAAGTTTTGCTTGTGTATATGAAAAATAGAATTGGTCGTTTACAACCTCTTTCTTATTTTCAACGTTCTCCTTGTTTTGTGTTATTGATGTATGTGGCTGTTCATTCATGCTCTTGTTGCCTGCAATCCATATGATATTCATTATGATTATACCAAGGATTGAAGTAACAGCAGTAATTTTCTGTTCTATTTTTTTGCTTGAAATGTTCACCGTTTTTCTATTCATGTTTGTTTGTCTTTAATTGTTGGTTTTGTTCTTTAATCGTCTTTTAGCTCCTTTGTTGTATAGACTAAATGAAGCAAATACGATATTACTGCACCACAATCATAATTTTTTTTCAAAAAAAATCAGTTTACGTAAACTGTCTTGAAATATTTTTGAAAAATCATCCTGGCTTCTTCCAGTTGTTCCTGAGTGTTACATTCCACTCCTTTCAGTTTGTATTCCATATTCATGGCTTCATATTTGTGTACACCTAGTGTGTGATACGGAAGAATTTCTACTCTTTCAATCTGCTTGTAGTCTTTGAAATGTTCCCCCAGTGCTTCCATATCCTCACGAAATGCGCTGTATCCCTGTACCAGCACGTATCTTAACCAGAATGGTTTGCCGTTTTCTTCAAGCCAGGCTGCTGTCTTCAGAGTCTGTTCGTTGCTTCTCGATGTAAGAGTTTTATGCCTTTCCTGATTGAACTCTTTTACATCAAGCAGTACAAGGTCGGCAAGTGACAATAGTTCCTTAACGTCGTCATTCCATATTCCTCCGTTTGTATCTACACATATGTGGATTCCGGCTTCTTTCAGCATCTTGAATAATGGAATAAGTGCTTTAGCCTGGAATGTTGGTTCTCCACCGCTGAATGTTATGCCTCCTTTCTTTCCGAAAAATGGTTTTTGGCTTATTGCCATTTTCAGAATTTCTTCAGGAGCCGTTTCCTTGCTTTCGCCTTTTGCGTCGATAGTATCAGGGTTTGCGCAGTAAAGGCATCTGAAATTACATCCTTGCAAGAACACTACAAGACGTATGCCCGGTCCGTCATAAGTTCCGAGAGATTCGTATGAATGTACTCTTATCATAATTATGATTTTATTGTTTGAATATATATCAATGCCGGAATTTGATTCCGATATTTTTATGGTAATCCCGAAAATAATATCCTGTCTTTGTTTATTATACTGTCGGTAAAATAAACAGAGACTACCTTATGATTTTGGCAGTCTCTGTATTAGAATATTATTTTTCGTCAATCAATTTATGATGTGACGAGGTTTCCGGTTTTTTATTACATACGTTCGTGGAAACTACGTGAAATAACTTCCAACTGATGTTCGCGGCTCAACTTAATGAAGTTTACAGCATATCCCGAAACACGGATTGTCAACTGTGGATACTTTTCAGGATGCTCCATAGCGTCTTCCAGCATCTCGCGGTTCAGAACGTTTACGTTCAGGTGGTGCGCGCCTTTCACGAAGTAACCGTCCATCATTGTCACAAGATTTTCGATACGGTTTTCCATATCCACGCCTAATGACTTAGGAACGATTGAGAATGTATTGCTTATACCGTCCTGAGAGTCACGGTAACGGAGTTTTGCTACAGAACTCAATGATGCGATAGCACCATTCTTGTCGCGTCCGTGCATTGGGTTGGCACCCGGAGCGAAAGCAACACCTTTTGCACGTCCGTCAGGAGTAGCACCTGTCTTCTTTCCATACATAACGTTTGATGTGATAGTAAGGATAGAAAGTGTTGGCTTAGCGTTTTTGTAGATAGGAAGTTTCTTCAACTCTTCGTCGAAGTAGTAAATCAAGTCAACAGCCAGGTGGTCAACTCTGTCGTCATCGTTACCGAAGCATGGGAATTCACCTTCGATTTCGAAACCTTCAGTAAGACCGATTTCGTTACGTTTAGCCTTAACCTTAGCATATTTGATGGCAGAAAGAGAGTCAACAGCTATTGACATGCCTGCCACACCGTACGCAAGGTTAATTGCATGGTTGGTATCAACGAAAGCCATCTGAGCCTTTTCGTAGTAATACTTGTCGTGCATATAGTGGATAATGTTCATTGCCTCATTATAAACACGAGCCATTTCCTTCAATACTTTCTTGTAGTTGGCAAGAACTTCTTCAAACTGAAGAACATCGCCGCTCAATACAGGAATATCCTTAACCATCAGTGTACCGGTGTTTTCGCATCTACCGCCGTTGATAGCAAGAAGGAGAGCCTTTGCAAGGTTACAGCGTGCACCGAAGAACTGTATGTGACGGCCTATGTCCTGATATGATACACAGCATGCTATACCGTAGTCGTCAGAGTTACGTACTTCACGCATCAACTCGTCATTTTCATACTGGATAGATGATGTATCTATGGAAACCTGAGCGCAGAATCTCTTGAATCCTTCCGGAAGTTCTGGACTCCAAAGAACTGTCAAGTTTGGTTCTGGTGACGGACCGAGGTTGTAAAGAGTTTGCAAGAAACGGAATGAAGTTTTTGTTACTTTAGTACGTCCGTCGTTGAAACGTCCACCTATGGCTTCAGTTACCCATGTAGGGTCACCTGCAAAGATATCTGTATAAGCCTGCATACGCAAGTGGCGAACCATACGCAATTTTATTACGAACTGGTCTATCAGCTCCTGTGCGTGTACTTCGTCAAGGAGACCGTGAGCCATATCATATTCTATATATATATCAAGGAATGATGATACGTTACCAAGCGACATCGCTGCACCGTCCTGTTCCTTAACAGCAGCAAGATATGCCATATAAACCCACTGTACTGCTTCCTGTGCGTTTGTTGCCGGGCGGCTGAGGTCAAGACCATATTGCTGCCCCATTATTTTTATTTCCTTTAGAGCTTTTATCTGTTCAGCTACTTCCTCGCGCTGACGGATGCGTGACTCGGTCATAGGGCCTGTCAGATGACGCAAATCGTCCTGTTTTGATTCTATAAGGCGGTCAATACCATAAAGAGCCAAACGACGGTAGTCACCGATTATACGTCCACGCGCATAATTGTCAGGCAGACCAGTCAGGAAGCCTAGTGAACGGAATGAACGTATTTCTTCTGTATATGCATCGAATACGCCGTCATTATGAGTCTTGCGGTAGTGAGTGAAAATATCCTTCACTTTAGGGTCAACCTCTACTCCGTTTTCACGGCATGCCTTTTCTACTACCTTTATTCCACCGAATGGTTTGATTGCTCGGCGCAACAGCTCATCTGTCTGCAAACCTACAATCACTTCGTTATCCTTGTCTATATAACCTGGAGCAAAAGATGTGATGGTTGAAACAGTTGAAGGGTCAAGTGAGCGTACTCCGTTGTTAGCGCGTTCTTCAGCCAAAGCTTCCAAACATTTGTTCCAAACTGCCTTAGTGCGTTCAGTGGGACCAACTAGAAATGATGAGTCACCTTCGTAAGGAGTAATGTTGGTCTTTACGAAATCAGTAACATTAATTTCATGGTTCCAACGACCTTCTTTGAAATTCATTGCCATAGTAATTTATGTTTTTATGTTTAAAAATGGTTTTATAGCGGTGCAAAGATACTAATAATTGTCAGATGATACAATACCTATAATTAGGTATATTATTAATTTGTATTAATTACAAACTTATTTTGATTAAAATCAAGACTAATATATGCTGTAGTATTCTCCTTATGATACTTTAGGGCTGACAATATATTTTTATTAACTACTTTATAATCAAACATCTATTAAAAATTGACAAAAAAATGGCAGAAAAATGTACGAAAATGTTTGGATATATCGGAAAGTACACATATCTTTGCACCGCATTTAAGGAAATGCACTACTGAAAAGGAAGTTTGGGTGAGTGGCTGAAACCACCAGTTTGCTAAACTGACGTACGGGTTACCGTACCGGGGGTTCGAATCCCCCAGCTTCCGCAAAATAAGCTCTGTAATCAATTGATTATGGGGCTTTTTTTGTGTCTTATATATTCTACTATAGGGCCTAAAAGGCATAGAATAAAACTCTGCTACAATTTTGCTACAGAAGTTTTTCCGTAACAAAATTGTAGCAGAGGGTATAAAATTAATCTCCAGTTTATCTATTATTTGCCTATAGAAAAATTCAGACTCTTCATATTCTGTGAAACAACCCAAAGATACATTGTAGAAACAATATGAATTGCGGAATTAAGTTCCTGCATTGATACGTCCGGAGCATTATGTGATTCACTGTTTCTCCATTGCTTTACTAAATGCAATTTCTGTTTGAATAGTTCCGGAATTAACGGCTATTCATCTTCCTTTTTCTTGTAGTATTCATACATCATACTTGCCATACCAATCATTATATTATAGTAATAGTCACTATTCTCAAAAAGTTTGCCAAAAGAATCAATATGCTCTATATAACATTCGCGTGCTATTTCATCGAATATATGAGGGAAGATACTTTCCTCAAACTGCTTTTTATCGGTGTTGTTTATCTGCTTTATCAGTTTCTCTTTGGCAGTAGTTTCCATTTTGCCGTATATTGACTTCATGATAACATTGTCTGC
>JAHLFB010000046.1 GCA_018884025.1 Candidatus Phocaeicola faecipullorum | reverse complement strand
AGAGTTCTTTGAAGGTTACGCAACGCGCAGAAGAATAAAACAGCAGATAACTAACTAATTCGTAACCTATTACTACTATGAGTTGGTAACTGCAACTCATTTTCAATCACTTAGACCTTTTTCGTAATTTCCTTTTACAAAGATACTATTTTTCTTTTATACACATATTATCGAACACAGTATGTGATTCCATTCTGCACAATTTTTATCTTAAATCAAGTGATAAACGTGCAGAATGGAATAATATTTTTTTCATTTAAACTGCCAGCTATCCAGCATAAACAAATTTCGCTGTTGTTTATGACATCCCTTAAAAACCAGATACAAATCATGTACCCCACCAACAGATTTAACTTCTGTGGTAAATGTTTTAAGTTCTGTCTTGGTATTAGTTATATCAACAGTTCCTATACACTGTCCTTCTTCTGAATCAAGCCTGATTTCAATAGTTCCTCCATAAAGATGACATGAAGCAGACACTTGGAAAGAAGATGCACCTTTACCAAAGTCAACCCCACGAACCATAATATATTCGCCATCATCTATATCAGTGACGAGTTGATTCCAATGGTCCTTAGCCCATACATTTTTCGGTGTGGTCTTCAATCCATATCCCCACGCCATGGTCTCTGCCTCTACATTACGATACGGATTAAAATTTTCCACCTGTCTTAACGTACAATCATGGAAATACGGAAGTTCCTTTATAGTGCCATCCTGATTGTAAGTCATTTCAGCGACTGAAACCGAACGTCTTTCAGCATGTCTGCTGGTCTGAAGACGAAAGATGTCATAATTCTGCCCGAAACAGTATGACCTACCCTTATAGTCTATTATACCAGGATGATTTCCGCGTGTACGTACAGTATGATCCATGATATGTCCTTTATAATTCCATGGTCCAGTCGGACTTTCACTCATCGCATATCCTATTCCTTCCGGACAACAGGTAGATGCAAAAGCCAAATAATAATGTCCATTCCTCTTATAGAACCATGGGCCTTCCTGATAATCTTCTATATGTGGCATCATTACAATATCTCCAGAATATGAAATCATATCCTCATTCAGCTTTACCATATAAATATTAGGATTTCCCCAATACATATATGCCTGTCCGTCATCATCTATAAATACTGTCGGATCTATGTCATACCAATGTTCCTTCTGCCACACAAGAGGCTTGCCTATCGGGTCTTTAAAAGGCCCATAAGGAGAGTCAGCCACCAATACGCCTATCCCGTTTCCATGAATAGGGCAATACATATACCATTTACCGTTTCTTCCAACAACACATGCAGCCCAAGCCCCGTTATCTCCTTTATACCATTAAAAGTTTTTCAGCGAAGCTACAGCTCCACGATCTTGCCAGTTCACCATGTCTGTAGAAGTATATAAAAGCCAATCTTTCATCTTAAAGCCCTCTGCATCATCTTCATCATGTGAAGTATATAGAAAAACCATATCATCATGCACCATCGGAGCGGGATCGGCCGTGTATTTTGTCTGGATGATAGGCATGTTAAGTTTGACATCATCAGCTGTTTGCGACACAGCCCCACATGTTACCCAAAACAATGCGGCCGATATAATTAGTTTTGTTTCCATTTCTATTATATTTACGATTAATGATTATTAATATGACTATTGTCCGAACTTCCACCAGTCAAAATTGAACAATTTACACCCCTTACGTCCCTTAAATACGAAATATACATCATGAAGTCCCGATATTTTCTTTTTCACCTCTGTTTCAAATGTTTTCCATTCTTCCCATCCGCCTGTAGAAGGGATGTAAAGTTCAGAAACCAACTGTCCAGAAATACTGTCGGTACGTACTTCAATGGTTCCTCCGCGCAAGGCACTTGCAGCCGAGACTGTAAATTTTTCAGGTCCGTTATTTCCGAAATCAACAGACCTTACTTTTATATAATCTCCATTATGTATTTCAGAAATATAGACTCCTGTTTTAGCATTAGGTTCAGATTTTAAGCCTTCGGAAAAAGCTATTGTCTCAGCCTCAACTCTCTTATAAGGATTAAGGGTACCTACCGGAGCGACACCTTCCGAAGTAGCATTTATTACAGGGAAAGTTCCATCTGCGTTATACTTAAACTGTTCAATAGCTACCGAACGTCCGAAGCCACCTCCACCCGGCAATTTACCGGTATGATAGAAGAAATATGAGTTTCCTTTATAATCTATCACGCCGCAATGATTTGTAAACGAACCTGTATCCTGCAGAGGCATTATCTCACCCATATATTTCCAAGGACCTGCTGGCTTGTCGCTCATGGAATATGCGATATGTTCCGGCACTCCCCCTGCCGCATACAATAAGTAATATTTTCCGCCACGCTTGTAAAACCATGGACCTTCTGTATATGTGTCCTTATATTTTTGTCCCTTTACTCGTTTTTCAGGATTTGGCGCGCCGAAACTCTCCACTGTCTGTTCAAGTTTATTCACTTCCCCCTTCAACGACACCATATCTTCATTCAGTTCTGCAAAATATACATTCGGATTCCCCCAATACAAATAAGCCCTTCCGTCATCATCTATGAATACTGTAGGGTCGATATAATCCCAGCTACCCTCATACAACGGCTTGCCTATGGCATCACGGAACGGACCTGTCGGGGTATCCCCCACTGCCACCCCTATTGCCATAGTATTACTCAATTTTGAATGAAGACACACGTACCAATAAAACTTCCCGTTTCGCTCTATACATTGTGCGGCCCATGCTCTGTCGTCTGCCCAGCTGAATGATTCAATTGCAAGCGGAGAGCCATGATCAGTCCAATTCACCATGTCTGTAGTAGAATAAACCCTCCATTCCTGCATCCAGAAAAAATCAGCCTTATCTTCATCATGTCCTGTATATAGATAAAGAGTATCGTTATGTACCATTGGTGCCGGATCAGTAGTAAAGCAAGTCTGTATCACAGGATTCTGAGCCTGCAACGTGACAGCAAATGCACATACCGACATCGCTACCAAAACATTATTTATTTTTCCCATATATTAAATCATTTAGTCATTACAAATCCTCCGTTTTTAGGAACAGAAACCATAAGTGTCTGTTTCTTGCTGATTTTAATTTCTGACAATGAACCCTTAAGCTCAGCATCATCAGAATAAAGTCTTACCATATCTCCTTTATTAAAGAATGTGGAAAGGTCCAGTTTCAATTTTACTGTCTTATCTTGTGCGTTTACACCAGAAATAAACCACTTTCCGTTATGCTTACGCGCCATAACAATGTATTTTCCAGGATAGCCGTCTATGAATTTAATATCATCCCAAGTAGTAGGTACATTCTTCATAAAATCCATAGCCCAATCCGGAGCATCCTGAAGATTGTTAGGAGCTAGGGCGAAATGTTGTACCGGACTTTGGAAAAGCACAGCAGAAGCTAACGCGAATACATCCGAAGTCACCCTGCGGCTACCTCCAGGCTCGTTGGCAGAATTATAATACCTGTTCAATGTACTACCGCCAAAATCCATGCTACCTACTGTGTTACGGATAAAAGGATGAATACATGCGTTGAAAGCCTCAGCATCACAGCTTCCTTGCGAGAAGTTCATGTTCTCACTTGCCAGAACCGCTTCACTTGCGGCATAATTCGGATACATACGTTCCCATCCACGTGGGATTGTACATCCGTGGAATATTACAAGTAGTCCATACTCGTTGGCATCAACAAGGATATCTTCGTATAATTTCATAGTCAACTGCTTATCACTTCCTACAAAATCTACTTTTATACCTTTTATACCAACTTTCTGCATCCATTTCATCTCCTTCCTGCGCTTTATTATATTATCCATTTTTCCTCTCGGTCCTTGCGGAGCATCATTCCAATAACCGTTAGAGTTATACCAAAGATATAATCCCACATTTCTGTTTTTAGCATAACGTGCAAGTTCCTCCAGTCTTTCATAACCTACCTGAGTATCCCACAGTGCATCAATCAACACGGTACGATACCCCATATCTGCACAAAAATCGATATAGCGCTTCTGTTCATCGTAATTCATACTGGCATCACCTTTTATTATCCAGCTCCAGGTGCCACATCCATATTCCTTTGTATAGTCTTTTGAAGGTTCATACAACGGCTTTACCACATCAAAAGGGATAGTAGTTTCCACAATAGGAGCCAACGTTTGCCCAACTGTTATGGTTCTCCACGGTGTTTTTCCAGGCAAGGTAATTCCCGGTTGAGAGGTACCATTCCCATTAAATTCATCCGGATTAGGAAAACCTATTTTATATAAGTTTCCATTTCCCCCCATAAGTCTTGAAGCACAATAATAGCTGTCAACACCTGTTTCAGATATCAAGACCCAACCGTTGTCTGAATTACGGAACAGACACGGGAAAGTATATCCTTCACCCCAACCGTTCTCTCCTGTCTTACCGTCGAGCGTATATGGAGTTTCATAACTTGGAGATGTTCTGGCAAAACCTTGCATCGGTGCACTTTGCGGGCACAAAAACGTCGTACTGCCGTCCGGCATGCGGAAACCAGTCGCTTCATCTTCTACCACACAGCAAAGAGTTTCACCATCAGGATATATGTTATATCTGAATGCCACATCATTGTTTTCCACGAAAAATTCCACATCGAAAACATTCCTGCCATCTCTTATAAATGGAATAACAGTGACATTAGCTTTATTGTTAACGTTACTTTTCTTTATATTAGGCAGACTATAACTGACATCAGCCATCGAATCTATAATTTTACTTCCCATTGACAATCCTGAAGTAAAATCACCGATATTTGTCTTGAGTCCCAATGGTGAAGCCGCAACAAACAGTTCATTATCATAAGTAATACTGTAAGATGCTGCCCCACAACTGTCTGTAACTATCACCTCAAGTCGCCCGTCAGGACTGGATATTCTCTTTTCCGTTGCACCGAGACATACAGAAACAAAAGTCAACCCACAAAATAATAAATGTCTTCTCATAATCTTAAAATACTTTCTTATAATATATGTATGACCTATCAAAAGACTTATATATCATATTTATCTCACACGTTCATAATTGAAGAAATCCACATCAACATATCCTCCAGTATTTTTTGTAGCATAATTGAATATGGCAAACTTCGTTCCCATAAAGAATCTTCTGTAATCGAATATCATCTTAAAATCATTGCCAATTTTTGTCCATTCCTTATTATCGTAACTGTAATAAAACGAAGCTATATCCTTGTTTAATCTGAAATCGCCGTCAATACGCAAATAAATAACATCCGATTTAAGCATTACCTTTTCCGCAACTTTCCTGTCAATACCTGTCACCTCTTTCTTCTCATCACTTAGACTTACCACTTCTGTTTTCATATCAAGATATTTTTTACCGCCATTATTTGATATAGCCAAAATTCCAGCATCACCATTAAATGCGCTAAATCCTGCCACATCGCCATCCTTCATTGACGAAACATCTAACGAAACTACAGCCGAACATTGCGGCCCTTCCATACGTTGCGTCAAAGTATTCGGAGCAAGAAAAATATTATCAACTACCCTGCCTGTTTTCAATCTTAGATAACCAGCTCTTTCTGTCAAACTCCAGCAGGAATCAATCGGATTATGATTCCATTGCCAGTTAAGTTTCAGCACATTACCGCTAAAATCATCACTCACGACCAATCCATCCGATTCATATCCCTGTACAGGCTTTTCCATAACCTCCGGCACATGTCCGTCCGCATCACCCAACATAGGCCATCCGTCAACCCACCTGCAAGGCATAACAGTCAAGACACGACCTACACCGCCCCTGTCCTGGAATATCACACCGTACCATTTACCATTACCGTCGTCAACGATAGTACCTTGTGCCACATACGGAAACCCTCCAAGCGCATCTTCCAGTATTACACGTTTCTCATAAGGACCGGTAATTCTGTCCGCTCTGTAGCATACTTGCCTACGGTTTCCGCCGACTGGCCACGAAATCATTATCAGATAATACTTTCCGTTATGTTTTATTACCCTGCTGCCTTCCAAAAGGCCGTTTTCATCTTTATCTCTTTCGAATATTTTCATATCAACACCACCAGGCTGAACATCAGTCAAATCCGGCTTAAGTTCGCGCAATTGTCCTGTACCATAAAACACATAGACTCTGCCATCGTCGTCAAAAAACAAAGAGGCATCATGGAAGTGTGGGGTTCTTGACAATAGTTTCCATTCTCCAGCCGGATTGTCGGCAGTATATACATAACCTCTGAACGGGGTATCGTTAGGCGAAAAATACGCATAGAATTTTCCATTATGGTATTTCAACGAAGTAGCCCACTGTCCACGACCATACACAGTACCATCTATCAAACCGTACGATGGTTTATCGTCAAGTCTGTCATACAGGTAATTTATAATTTCCCAATTGACCAAATCTTTTGAATGCATTATTGGCGCACCAGGCATCAGATGCATGGTGGTACTTACCATATAATAATCATCACCTACACGAATGACGTCAGGATCAGGCACATCAGCCCACAAAACTGGATTAGTAAATGTTCCGTCGCCATTGTCGCTTGACTGGGCAATTGAATTTACATTCCACAAACATCCCAACACAAAAAATAACAAGAACAGTTTCTTCATGATATTACTATTTTGATTTTATTTGAAATTACGTGATACAAAAGGAAGACACATATATAATGCCGAATGCCAATACTCCCAATCATGTCCGCCGTCCCTTACCCTGAACTGACATTCCACACCCGCATCGCGCATCGCTTGGAAAAACTCTATATTGCGGTCCAGCAGGAAATCATCATCTCCACAATCTATGAACCATTTTACAGTACGAAGTTTTCCTAAAATAATATCATCCGCTTCCTTGACGAAACAGATACAGCTACGCTCCATAACAGTTTTGGTAAGTATAGCCAGCTTGTCATCCGGCCTGTCAAACTTGGCAGCTCCTTTTTCCGGAATATCCATTAACGCACTCATGGCATATACAGACGAAAACATATCAGAATGCCACAATCCATATCCTGTAGCTCCACCACCTCCCATAGATAGTCCTGCGACAGCACGATGATTCTTATCTCCTATTATATTATATTTACGTTCGATATAAGGAAGAAACTCATCAAAAAAGTATTTTTCATAACTCCAACCCGGCATATCGAAATATCCATTCCACACTCCGGCATATATATCGCCACCGGCATCAGGCATCACTATCACCATTTCATCCGCCTCACCGGAATAAGCCAATCTGTCCGCCACCTCCTGGACATGCCCCCTATACACCCAGTCCATATCCGTTTGAGACATTCCATGCAATAAATAAAGAACAGGATATTTTTTGTCCGCACATTCATTATCATATGAAGGAGGCAAATAAACCGAAAAGTGTCTGTCGGCATTCAAAATCTCACTGCGCACCGTATCGCATACTACCCTGCTGCGTGACAATACCGTCAAAGGCAAAAATATAAAAGCGATAAAAAAGAAATGTTTGTCCATAGTCCTCAAATTTTATTATTGCAAATTTATGACCATAAGCCATTAATTTCAAGTTTTTATGTTACAAGTATTATTGCGTACGTTACATCACAATTGAAAAAGCATTTCCTTAGAGTACAATTTTACATTACCTACATTACACAATAGCCTATACACAGCTGATTGGCAAGATATAATAAATTCCGACACAACAATATAAAAAAATCATATAGGGTAACACACAGTAAAGTATCTGAAACATCTATGCCTCATTATTCCAAACCATTGTAATATCTTTGCAAAAAGAAGATTGCACAGCAATATCATTTAAACACACACAATTAAAAATCAAACAAAATCATGAAAAATCAAATCAAACTATTAGCATTAGGTGCATTGGGAATAATGGCTGTCTCATGTGCCGACAATGGATTCAAGCCTGAGCCAGGAATGCCGTACTTTAAAGACTTCACATACACAGGCGCGGATGCCATATATGAAGCAAATCCTCTGGCAGAAGACGAATTCTACAGTCCTATACTCCAGGGATGTTACCCTGACCCAAGTATTTGCCGCAAAGGAAATGACTTCTATCTGGTATGCTCATCGTTCGCTATAAATCCGGGAGTTCCTATTTTTCATTCCACAGATCTTGTAAACTGGAAGCAGATAGGCCATGTACTGGACAGACCGGAACAGCTCAAGGTGGAGGACACAGGTATAAGCGCGGGAATTTATGCTCCTACAATAAGGTATAATCCGGCTAACGACACATTCTATATGATAACCACACAGTTTGCCGGAGGAATTGGAAACATGATAGTAAAAACCAAGGATCCGATGAAAGGATGGAGCGCCCCTATAAAGCTCAACTTCGAGGGAATAGATCCGGATATTTTCTTCGATGACAACGGAAAAGCATACATTGTACACAACGATGCTCCTGAAAAAGCCCTCTACGAAGGACACAGGGTTATTAAAGTGTGGGAATACGACACAGAGAAAGACCAGGTAATAGCAGGAACGAGCAAAGTCATCGTAAACGGAGGAGTTGACTTGTCAAAGAAACCTATATGGATTGAAGCGCCACATCTTTACAAAAAAGACGGCAAATACTATCTGATGTGCGCAGAAGGCGGTACAGGCGGAATGCACAGCGAAGTAATATTCATAGCAAATAATCCTAAAGGCCCGTTCAAACCTGCACCAAAGAACCCAATCCTATCACAAAGACATCTTCCTGCAGACCGTCCGGAGAAAGTG
Organism: Candidatus Phocaeicola faecipullorum; assembly: GCA_018884025.1. GTDB lineage: Bacteria > Bacteroidota > Bacteroidia > Bacteroidales > Bacteroidaceae > Phocaeicola > Phocaeicola faecipullorum. The sequence continues at coordinate 2,756 of JAHLFB010000046.1, read as the reverse complement.
GACTGGGCAGGACATGCCGACTTGGTTGAAGGTCCTGACGGAAAATACTATGGTGTATTCCTGGCCATTCGACCTAACGAGACAGACAGAGTTAACACAGGAAGGGAAACATTCATACTGCCGGTTGACTGGAGCGGTACATTCCCAGTATTTGAAGGTGGTCTTGAACCTTTGAAAGCAAAACTGAAAATGCCTCAGGGAGTAACAAACAAGACTGGCAAAGACGGATATTTCCCTAACGGAAACTTTACTTTCAAAGACTCACTTACAACATCACCACTAGACTATCGCTGGGTAGGAGTAAGAGGAGCTAAAGAAGGATTTATCTCTACCACAGCCGAGGGACTGCTCATAACTCCATACGAGACTAACATAAAAGCCAAAGTACCTACATCAACACTGTTCTACCGCCAGCAGCATATAAACTTCACAGCAAGCACAACTCTTTCATATATTCCACGTAATGAAAAAGACCTTGCCGGAATGACATGCTATCAGAGCGAGGCTTTCAACTATGTGTTCGGCATGACAAAGAAGGGCAACGACTGTTATCTGGTACTCCAGCGTACAGAGAAAGGACAGTCATCTATTATAGCTGAAACAAAAATTAAGGATGCCACACCGATAGATCTGCAGGTTAAGGCAGAAGGCAATAATTACACTTTCAGCTATTCCACAGATGGCAGTGAACTGAAAGCACTGGGTAATAAAGTATCCGGCGACATTCTTTCTACTAACATAGCCGGAGGATTTACCGGAGCAATGATAGGACTTTATGCCACAACCGGCAATGACGCTATGCCTCAATAATACAATATATACACTGTTTATAAACCTTCCGAAAGGGTATGCGGCCACCATGGCTTCATACCCTTTTATTATACTAGAAAAGCACGTTTGAAAACTCTTCGTCATTCCAATTAAAATGCTTCGTCGTTTTGCCTGGAATGACGAAGCATTTTTCTGCCGCTAAATACCGCATTATTTTTGTACTATACAGACATTGGATACACAGACAAAAAAACAGTGCCGGAAGAGATTTGTTATATCCCTTTCCGGCACTTTTGATTAATAATCAACTACCTAAATTTATGATTAAATATGGATTTTTGGATGATTATTGTTCGAGCGGATTTTGGCAGAATTACTAAAATCGGATATTTCCATACCACTCTGTCACAAATTAAACCCTCATACTTTATCAAAGAGTGGTTTTAAGAATCAGTAGGACGTTCATTAGTCAAATATATTTTGTCAAACTTTATAACAGAACTACCATACGACCAAGTTCCTATAATTTTCACAGAGGTCAAATCTATAGGAATTACTTCATCACCATTATTGACATTTGCATTCAATCCTTGGGATAAGTCTATTACCACCCTCGTGCCTCCATTTTCGCCTTCAGAGAAGCTAGACAGATAAGAACGTCCTGTGATTTCACTATCTGAATATATGCATACACCAGCATTCGCTGTTTGTGGTTCCTGCAATTCAACTACAAGGTAATTATACGAACTTATATCTGCATATTTATCACCGTAATGCCATCCAAACACTCCATATTGCGTAGTTTGAAATTCCTTTGTATCAGGATTCCATGAGGCTCCTGAATTATCTCCACCCACGGCATAATCAAAATACTCGGAATCAAATTTAAATAGGTCGGCTATGGGGACAATCTCTTTTCCAGGCTGTTCCGGTTCCTGATTTGCAAGTATATCAAGCATTGTCTGCGCATAGTGACGGCCTAATTCACGATAACCCTCTGAAGAAAAGTGCAGATATCTGTTTTTACCATCTTCGCCTGGGTCATTCTCAACAACTGTACATCCTTCGGAAGAAACTACAGAAGTATTCGGTACTAGTTCTTTTATTTTTGACAAGTCTGGATTCCTATCCACTCCTAGTCCTTGATTATTATCATCCAACAATTCACCAACCAGTAAAGGAGTATTCTCAGGCTTAAGAGAAAGGTCAGAGATTATATCATTGTATATATCTGCCACATATTGTCTCCATTCAGGTCCGCATCCATCAGTTTCTCCCTGATGCATCAATATACCTTTTATCACACCCTGTTTCTGAGCTATTCTTGCCATGTCCACAAGTGTAGCATACGGATTTCCTCCGTAAATATCCATAGTATTAGCCAACCAAGCTGAGTTAGGATTATTCTTCATTTCATTATAATAACTTACATATTCAGTCTTATGGAATGCCCTTATACCAGCTCCGCCTATTGCCACTACTATCACTCCCACCTTAATATCAGGATTAGTCTTGCTAAGTTCCTCCACCATCGTACGGCCGAAATAATCCGCAGGACACAAACCTGTATTAGAACGGCACAATGGCGGTACTGCTGTATACCAATGTCCCACTTCCCTTTGTACACCATTCCAACTGCCCGAAACAACATTCATTACCTGAAACCGTTCGTCCACTGTTTTATCGATATCTTCTATACCATTGTAATCTCCTTGTGCAAACCCTTCCATGTTTGACTGTCCGAAACAAAGGTAAATCTGGAAGTTAGGATCAACTCCCTCTACTGTTCCGTCACCACCGGCATCAGAATCGTCATCCGTACCGTCGGTCTCACCCGAAGAAGGAGGAGCATTCTTAATGAAATCAGGATCGTCATTACATCCTGCGACCGACAGCATCATTGCTGCGGCAAAAAAGAAATAAATCAATCGTTTCATAATATCATTGTTTTTTTTAAAGTTTTTTGTATTCAAAATAATCTATAT
>JAHLFB010000004.1 GCA_018884025.1 Candidatus Phocaeicola faecipullorum | reverse complement strand
AAAAAAGGATGGTTCCGTAGCTCAGCTGGATAGAGCAACGCCCTTCTAAGGCGTGGGTCCTGCGTTCGAATCGCAGCGGAATCACGAAAAAAGAGAAAACCAATTGACATTGTCGCATCGGTTTTCTCTTTTTTTGTTTTCTATATTACACAGAAATTATTTCATATTTTCACGGATAAAACTTTCAATCCTGTCGTATGGAATTACGCCTGCTACATTGTCGTACAAATCGACATGACTTGCTCCCGGAACGATAAGCAATTCCTTATTATCTCCCTTAAGTTTCTTGAACGCATCTTCAGAGAAATAACGGGAATGAGCCTTCTCGCCATGAACTATCAATACTGCACTACGTATCTCGCCAATATATGCCAGCAGCGGAGTATTTATGAAAGAGAGTGCAGAAGTGACATTCCATCCGTTGTTTGAATTCAGCGAACGAGGATGATAGCCACGTGGAGTCTTGTAATACGCATAATAATCCTTAACAAACTGAGGCGTGTCATCCGGCAAAGGATCAACCACTCCACCTGCAAGGGCATAGGTTCCGTTTTTCGCGTCAATGGTACGCTGTTCGTTTAGTTTCTTGCGCAACTCGTAACGAGCGTTTTCATCCATTGAATCGAAATATCCGTTGGCTGTAACACGGCTCATGTCATACATAGTCACAGCAACAGTTGCCTTTATACGTGTATCGATAGCGGCCGCATTCAGTGCAAAACCTCCCCATCCGCAGATTCCTATAATTCCTATTTTAGAAGAATCAACGTCCGGGCGGGTAATCAGATAATCAACTGCCGCACTGAAATCTTCCGTATTTATGTCCGGCGAAGCCACATAACGCGGTTCTCCCCCACTCTCTCCTGTGAACGACGGGTCGAATGCAATAGTCAGAAAGCCACGTTCAGCCATTGTCTGCGCATAAAGACCTGACGACTGTTCCTTGACTGCGCCGAAAGGGCCGCTTACGGCCAATGCCGGCAGCAATCCTTCCGCATTGACCGGACGATACATATCGGCAACCAAAGTTATGCCGAAACGGTTTTTGAACGTTACACGTTCTGTTGTGACTTTATCGCTTGGAGCGAATGTCTTCTTGTCTTGTGCATTAAGATTTGCCATAATACTCATGATTAAAACTATTAACAGTAATTTTCCTTTCATAATAAGTGCAATTTGAATTGTACCATAATAATATATTCCGAGCTGAAGAAGTTACCGTTACACGTACGTGTAACGCGTGTAACACCTTCGTGTAACGAGCGAAACACGTACGTGAAACGTGCGTAACACGAACGTGTAACGCCATCTTATATCAGGCGTTTCCGCTCATTCGTCTATATTCTTTATAAAACGTGCAGGAACACCTCCTACTATCGTTCCCGGCTTCACATCTTTGGTAACCACCGCACCGGCTGCAATCACTGCATTGTCGCCTATCATAACTCCCTGGAGTATTGTAGAATTTGAACCAACCCATACATTTTTTCCAATAGTAATGGGTGCCGGATATGTTATTCCGCGCTTAGAAGGCTGCAGTTCATGATTAAGAGTAGCGAAAACCACATTATGACCTATCTGGCATCCGTCGCCCAATATCACTCCGCCATGATCCTGAAAATGGCAGCAGGCATTTATGAAAACGTTTTCTCCTACGTGAATGTTTTTTCCAAAGTCAGTATAGAAAGGAGGAAATACCCGCAAAGTCTCAGGCACTTCATAACCGAAAAGCTCGGACAACAAAGCTCTTACTTCCGCCGGAGAATGATACGAAGAGTTAAGCCTGAAAGTTACACGACGCGCTTCTTCGCTCATCTCACCCATCAACTTATGTATATCGGGCGTATCAAGCGCCTTGCCTGTCTTTACATAAGACAGAAATTCATTAAGTTCCATCATAAAATTTCCTTTGTTTTATTTATGCACAAAAATATAAGATACACATTATTTATATTGTATATGGATTACGGCAATTTGTACCAAATTCATCGAATGTTGTTTAAACCGATAATATGTATTAAATTTGCTACGGAACATACAGACAACACTACATGGAACAAGAAGTTATCAAAGTAGATTCAATAGAAAAATTCAACGATATCTTCGGGTTTGAGACTATACACCCGATGGTTGGCATCATAGACTTCTCCAAAGCTACACGATGGCCGGAAACTTTAAAAATAAATTATGGAGTATATGCCGTTTATCTGAAAAAGACAAAATGCGGCGATATAACATACGGACGCCAAAGTTATGACTACGAGGAAGGCACTATTGTGAGTTTCGCGCCGGGACAGGTCGTCACATCACACATGACTACGGAAAACCCTCCGCAAGGCTATGGCATACTGTTTCATCCAGACTATATCCACGGCACGTCACTGGGCAAAGCGATAAAAAAATATTCATTTTTCTCGTACGATGCGAGAGAAGCACTGCATCTTTCCGATGGAGAAAAGAAAATCATCGTAGAATGCATGACAAACATAGAACAGGAATTGAAACATAGAAACGACAAACACAGCAAAACAATTATCACCGCAAACATAGGTCTGATACTGGACTACTGCATGCGTTTCTACGAAAGACAGTTCGACACTCGCGAAAAGGTAAACAAAGATATCATTGTGAGATTTGAACAATTGCTGGAAGAATATTTTGACAGCAAAGCTCCTATCGAGAAGGGGCTTCCCACTGTGAGATATTTTGCGGAAAGGGTATTTCTGTCGCCCAACTATTTTGGCGACATGATAAGCCGGCAGACAGGCAAGACAGCGTCAGAGTATATTCATACGAAAGTGGTGGACAAGGCTAAAGAAGAACTGTTATCCACACAAAAGACAATGACGGAAATAGCGTACAGCCTGGGATTTCAGTATCCCCAACACCTGAGCCGGATGTTCAAGAAAGAAGTGGGATGCACACCGAACGAATACAGGACGCATATGGCATGAAATGAGATAAGAAGATAAGCAGTAATGAAATAATTTTAAACATAACAATAACATAATTACACATGAAAACAGAACAAGAGAAGCAGGTCGGACTGCCGGAAAACGCATTCCGTCCGCTGAAAGAAGGCGAAAAGTATGAACCTCTCATGTCGCCGTCAAGAAATTATCCGGAAGTAAACCTCTGGTCGGTAAGCTGGGGTATAGTTATGGCAGTAATATTCTCGGCAGCCGCGGCATATCTGGGACTGAAGGTAGGACAAGTATTCGAAGCTGCCATACCTATAGCCATAATAGCGGTGGGAGTATCGAGCGCGACAAAACGCAAAAACGCACTGGGCGAAAATGTAATGATACAGTCCATTGGAGCATGTTCGGGAGTGATAGTGGCCGGTGCCATATTCACACTTCCAGCACTGTATATCCTTCAGGAAAAATATCCTGAAATGACGGTAAATTTCATGCAGATGTTCATTAGCTCTCTCCTAGGAGGAGTGCTAGGCATACTTTTCCTGATACCTTTCCGCAAATACTTTGTAAAAGACAAACATGGTGAATATCCTTTCCCTGAAGCTACAGCCAGCACACAGGTACTGGTATCAGGCGAGAAAGGCGGCGACCAGGCCAAACCTTTGCTTATGGCCGGACTTATAGGAGGACTCTACGACTTCATAGTAGGTACATTCGGATGGTGGAACGAAAACTTCACAAGCCGTATATGCAGTGCCGGAGAGATGGTAGCCGAGAAATTCAAACTGGTGTTCAAAATCAATACAGGTGCGGCGGTTTTAGGATTAGGATACATCGTAGGATTGAAATATGCAGCGATAATATGCGCCGGATCTCTTGTCGTATGGTTTATTATAGTTCCCGGATTTGCATTGTTTTTCGGCGACCAGGTACTTAACACATGGAATCCAAATATCGTAACCGCTGTAAAAGACATGTCGCCTGAGACTATATTCAGCGAATACGCAAAGAGCTTAGGTATAGGTGGTATAGCAATGGCGGGCATTATAGGAATAGTACGTTCATGGGGAATAATAAAAGGAGCTGTAAGCCTTGCCGCAAAGGAAATGGGCGGTAAAAAGGCTGAAGGAAACATAGAACGCACACAGCGTGACATCCCGATGAAAATCATCGCTTTCGGCTCAATATTCACATTGCTGCTTGTTCTGCTGTTTTTCTATTTCGATGTGATGCAGGGAAATATTCTGCATACGGTTGTAGCACTTCTGCTGGTAGCAGGTATATCATTCCTTTTCACCACTGTAGCGGCAAATGCCATAGCCATAGTAGGAACAAATCCTGTATCAGGCATGACACTGATGACTCTTATCCTTGCATCGGTAATCATGGTCGCTGTAGGACTGAACGGTGCTACAGGAATGGTAGCCGCATTGGTTATGGGAGGTGTAGTATGTACAGCACTATCAATGGCAGGAGGATTTATTACAGACCTGAAGATTGGATACTGGCTCGGAAGCACTCCTAAAAAACAGGAAACATGGAAATTCCTCGGAACACTTGTATCGGCAGCCACTGTAGGTGGTGTGATAATGGTACTTAACGATTCATATGGCTTCACCAGCGGACAACTGGCGGCGCCACAGGCTAATGCCATGGCTGCGGTAATAGACCCACTGATGAACGGCGTCGGAGCACCTTGGGCACTGTATGGAGCAGGAGCAGTATTGGCACTCGTTCTTACATACTTCAAAGTACCGGCACTGGCTTTCGCACTGGGAATGTTTATTCCGCTCGAACTTAACCTTCCGCTACTGGTGGGAGGAGCGATAAACTGGTACGTGACAACCAGAAGCAAGGATGAATCAGTAAATCAGGAACGAGGAGAAAAAGGTACGTTACTGGCATCAGGATTTATTGCCGGTGGTGCGCTGATGGGAGTAGTAAGTGCTGTAATGAGGTACTGCGACATAAACCTGGTAAACGAAAGCTGGCTTTCTAACCCGCTAAGCCAACTTGTATCTCTCATTGCATATGCACTACTTATAACATATCTGATTAAAACAAGCATGTCAATTAAAAAATAAACTGTTATGAAAAAGAATCTAATTATTATGAGTTTTATTATGATTTCGTCGCTTATATGCGCCCAAAAGCCTATAGAAATAAAACTTTGGCCTGAAGGAACACCTAATGACAACGGCCTGAAAGAACAGAAAGAAAACGGTCCGCTTTACGTAGCAGAACCAACTTTATACGTATATCCCGCAAAAGAGCCTAACGGAATGGCCATTATAGCATGTCCAGGCGGAGGATATTACGGATTGGCAACCGGACACGAAGGTCATGACATGGCTGCATGGTTCAATGATTTGGGAATAACATATTCCGTTCTAATATATCGTATGCCTAACGGAAACAACGAAGTACCTTTAAGCGATGCACAACAAGCTATAAGAATAATGCGCGAAAAGGCACAGGAATGGAAATTCTCAAAACTAGGAATTATGGGTTCATCGGCAGGTGGTCATCTTGCCAGTACCGCGGCAACTCACTTCGACGAGAAAACAAGACCAGACTTCCAGATTCTTTTCTATCCTGTAATAACAATGGATAAAAGATATACACATATGGGGTCAAGAAACAATCTTCTCGGAAACAATCCTGATGAAAAGCTAGTAGAGTTATACTGCAACGAAAAACAGGTTACGCCCCAAACTCCTCCTGCTTTCATAATGCACAGCAGTGACGACAAGACCGTACCGGTTGAAAACAGTGTAAACTACTATATGGCTTTGGTAAAAAACGGAGTTCCCGCATCATTGCATACTTACCCGATAGGCGGACATGGATGGGGATACCGCGACAGCTTCACATACAAAAGACAGTGGACTGGAGAACTGGAAAAATGGTTGAGAGAAATAAACAAATAAAAACCACTCAACTCTTTGTAATACAAAAGAAAAGCAGTATCTTTGCACCCGCCATTACGAGATAATGGCATAATTCAAATCATTAACATTAAAAATTTAAAGTTTAAGAAATGGCAACTAGAATCAGATTGCAGAGAAACGGACGCAAAGGTTATGCGTTTTATTCAATTGTTATTGCAGACGCAAGAGCACCACGTGATGGTAGATTTACTGAAAAAATTGGTACTTACAACCCAAATACCAATCCTGCCACAGTAGATTTGAATTTTGAACGTGCATTACACTGGGTATTGGTAGGTGCACAGCCTACAGACACAGTTCGCAACATTCTTTCTAAAGAAGGTGTTTATATGAAGAAACACTTGCTTGGTGGTGTTGCTAAAGGTGCATTTGACGAAGCTCAGGCTGAAGCTAAGTTCAACGCTTGGAAAGAAAACAAGCAGAACGGTCTTGCTGCTTTGAAAGCAAAACAGGAAGAAGCTAAGAAAGCAGAAGCTAAAGCACGCCTTGAAGCTGAAAAGAAAGTAAACGAAGAAATCGCTAAGAAAGTAGCTGAAAAGAAAGCTGCTGAAGCTGCTGCAAAAGCTGAAGCAGAAGCTGCCGCTACTGAAGAACCAGCTGCTGAAGCAACAGAAGCTCCTGCAGAAGCATAATTCTTCTTCTTTCAAAAGAAATATAAAAGAGGATGTGTCAAAATGACGCATCCTCTTTTTCGTTATATAATCATTGCTTTCTCATTTTTCATAGAGTATGCTTTCAATTTTCCTGTAATATCCCTATATCCATGCTTTCAAGCGGTATAATCGGCT
>JAHLFB010000045.1 GCA_018884025.1 Candidatus Phocaeicola faecipullorum | reverse complement strand
AACCGCATGAATGCAGGTTTTACAGACCAGGAAAGAGAAAAATTCCAGACATTGCTTGATACCGGATTTATAGATACATTCCGCTATTTCTATCCCGACATGGAGAATATCTATTCGTGGTGGTCGTACCGTTTCAAGGCACGCGAAAAGAACGCAGGGTGGCGTATTGACTATTTCGTGGCTTCTGCACGCCTTGCTGATAAACTTCAGGGAGCAAAAATACATACAGAAATATTCGGTTCGGACCACTGTCCGGTGGAAGTAACCATCGATTTATAATATAGAGATGAAGAACGACGGGTTTACACTCAAAAAAAGGCTGAAGAGCTTCAAGTTTGCCTTTAACGGCATAATATTGCTCATTACCCGTGAACACAATGCATGGATACATTGTTTTGCGGCTGTATGCGTAATAATAGCAGGATTTGCTTTCGACATATCCACTACTGAATGGATAGCTGTAACTTTCGCCATAGGCACAGTACTTGCAGCAGAAGCTGTAAACTCGTCAATAGAAGCCATTGCAGATCTTGTTTCGCCGGGATATAACGAAGCCATAAAACGCACCAAGGACCTTGCGGCAGGAGCAGTACTGATACTTGCCATAGCAGCAGCCATAGTAGGACTGATAATATTTGTCCCGAAAGTAATGGAAATATTCTGTTGAACAAACACGCTGTAATTTGCGTTTCTATACTATAAATGATAAAGATTATGATTAAAAGAATCAGCATATTATTTATGGTTTGCCTGCTGGCATTTTCCATCAGTGCACAGACCATTGAAGTTACCGGCAGCCGTAAGGCAGTCCGTACATCGGGCGATGTAGGAGCAGTCCTTCTCCCCGTGGCAGGACTTACAGCAATCCTTATAAACAAGGACTGGCAGGGACTTAAACAGGGAGTATTTTCAGGCATCACTACCCTCGGAGTAACTTATGCGCTGAAATATGCCGTAAAGAAAGAACGTCCCGACCACAGTAATTTACACTCCTTCCCTTCCATGCACACATCCGTATCGTTTGCAGCGGCTTCGTTCATACAGCGCAGATACGGTTGGAAATGGGGAGCACCTGCTTATGTACTGTCAACTTATGTAGGCTGGAGCCGCGTTTATGGCAAGAAACATGACTGGTGGGACGTAGCAGCCGGAGCAGTAATAGGTACTGCCAGTTCGTACATATTCACACGCCCGTTTGCCAAGAAACATAACCTTACTATAAGTCCCGTTGCCGGTGACGGACATTACGGTGTTTATGCTTCGATGAATTTCTAAGTTCACTCACAGAACTTTTCAAAATCTGTTTCAAAAGCCTCAAAGCCACCGGGATAGACACGCGCTATTTTGTCCGACACCTTTGCCCTGTCTGTTTTATCCTGTAGCAGAGTTATAAAATCGCTAAAAAACTGACGGGAAACATTCTCCAACATGAAAGTTGTAAGAGCGTGTGCCAATATATAGGCATACTGCTCATCAGTTCTCTGCTTTTTCATGAACATGCTCCTGTCTGAATTCACGAAATTCCTTAGATTGACTTCCCCCAACATATACATAGAACGTATTCTACCCTTTTCGTATGGTGTCATGGAATGTCTTATACTTTTTTTGCCTACCTCACAATTTTCAAAATATTCACTCAGTCCCTCTGATAACCACATCGGAGGATTTGTTCCTGTTATTTCTCTGGTTAAGTAATGACTCAACTCATGGTATATCACAGAAAATCCTTTTTTGCGGTTCTTGTCCATCTCCATGATAATGGCCTCTTTTCTTTTTGAACTATATAAGCCATTTATGTTTTTAACCGAATTATTTTTGCTCACTCCTATTGTATCCAGATAAAATTCAGCCACACTACGTTCGTTGAATACCGTAAGTTTCACCTTCAGACTATCCCTAAGCCCGAACAGTCTGTAAAACCTTATCTGATATACCATCATCCGTTCCACCAACTGCTGTTCTTTCTCCGACAAAACGTCACCGGCATATTCTATTTTCAGGCATTGAGCGTCAGTTACCAAAACCGACAACGTTGCGATGACCAATAATATTATGCGCTTCATTTATTCTTGTTTTTCTTTTTCAAATACTTCTTCTGTTCGCGTTTACTCATATCACGCATGATAAGATCATCATCTGTCACAGCCTCATATTTTTTCTTTTCCTCCATAATCACATCCCCCTCCGTCGTTCTGAAAGTAGGCATAAAATGCGAATATGCATATCCAGTAGCCTGAAGAGCATCAAATTTATTCTCATCAAGGAAGAAATATGTTATCGAGACACAAGTTTTACCGGCAATCCCCACGGGCTGCCCTGTCAATACCTGTTCGCCAGGTACAATGAAATTCTCGTCCATAACAAGATATGCCGCAAAAGTATGGTCTGCATGATATATAAGCAACTGCCTTGGATTGGTAGTCTTACATGCTATCCCGCTTCGTGTGGCATATACTGTATCACCACGGTGCATATAAAAATTCAGGGTTTTCACACTCTCGCGCAAATCCGTTTTCCATGCTGTAACCTTTCCGTTCTTTACCGGAAGCGCATACGGAAATTTAATATCAAAATCTTTAACAAAATTACCACGAAAGTACATAAAAGATGAAGGCTCTTTGAATGGATTATCTACATTTGAACCTTTAGGAATTGTAAACATAGTATTTTTCCCAGGACGCAGATTATACGAACGGTCATCAATACGATAAACATAATAATCGCAATAATCATTATTCGTATATACAAGCTGCAAATCCTCCTTGGAATTCCTCTCCCAATTGGACTCTATTATATTAAAAGGTCTCTGCATCAGCGACTTTAACGACTGCGCCATTCCCTGCATCGCAAATAAAGACAATATTATTACGATGCACATTTGTGTTTTTCCATTCTGCATATCAAAGAATTATTTATGTAAATTCCAAATCTTAGCTTTATGGTTTCAAAGATAGCAATATTTTTACTAAATAATATTTATTTTTTTATTTAACATTTCTCCACTCTCCTATCGTTCCCGTTTCAGAAGAGAAACTTGCGCCTATCTTGTAAAGGGTACGTGTATCAGAAGCATACTCACGGGCATAACCTTTCTCTTCTATCTGACACAATGCCTCGTCTGCCGTTCCGTCGAGCTTGAACTCGAAGATATACACGTATTGAGGCGTTTCTATAACACAGTCCACACGACCGTGACTCTGCTGCTTCTCCACATAGACAGTATAGACACTTATCAGACGGAGAATCAGGTAGAATGTATATTGGAAATAGCGTTCACGCTCCCTCTCGTCGTCTTTGCGGCGCATCGTATAGGGGATGCTCGAAAGAAATGACGTAAAAAGACTGCACAGTCTGTCGGTATCGCCTGTTCTCAACGTACGTACCACATCACGAATCCATCCGCCAGTATCTTCCGAAGGCTTCAGATACGAAGAAGCCACAGCGGTAAGAAAACCGTTCTTTACCTCATTATTTGGGAAATCAAGCAGAAAAGTATTGAACTCCATGTCGTAGTCCTTGATTGTCAGGTAGCCGCTCTGATAAATCATTGGTAGCGGACATTCCACATCAGCCTTGTAGTCTATGAATTCTTCCGGACTGTAGTATCTGCCTGTCAGTTCGTTCATGTTCTCCTTGAAATGGGCAAGCAGACGGATAAGGTACGTCGGGGTGCCTGAACTGAACCAATAGTCACGGAGACTTTTCTTGTTGAAAGCATTAAGGAGACTGAACGGATTATAAACATCGGTCAGGCTGTCGCTGAAATGATAGCCGTCATATTGATTTTTAAGTTTTTGCACCATATCTTCCTCCGTACAATGATAAATGCCTGCCATATCCCTAATAGGCTCGGAGAAATAATTCCGAAGCTCATCCTGAGTGATGCCGCAAAGAGTTTCGTAGCGTCCGTCCATACTGATGTCGTCAGGCTGGTTGAAACCGCTGAACACGCTTACCTGAGAGAATTTTGTCACTCCGGTAAGAAGAACAAACTGGAGATGACTGTCCGCCACCTTAAACACGGAATAGAATCCTTTCAGAACGTTGCGGTGTCGGTCTTCAAGACCGGAATCTGTATCCAGAACATCCAAGATAGGCTTGTCGTACTCGTCTATCAGGACTACGGCACGACGGCCTGTCTGCTCATGTATCGCACAAAGTATATCACGAAAACGAAGTCCGACTCCAAGTTCAGGGTCGGTATGAATACCATATTGTTTTTCCCATTTGTCAACATAATCATCAAGCATGGTCTCCAATACACCTGCCTGAGTGAAATTCGCCCCGTTGAAATCCACATGAAATACAGGATGTACATTCCAGTCCTTCTCTAAGGTGTCTATCTTCAGCCCCTTGAAAAGTTCCTTATGCCCTAAGTAATAGTTCTTCAGCGTGGAGACAAGAAGGCTTTTACCGAAACGACGCGGACGGCTAAGGAAATAAATCTTGCCTTCGTGGGTAAGCTTATATACAAGGTCAGTCTTGTCAACATAGACATAACCGTCTTCGATTATCTGCTCAAAACTCTGGATTCCTATAGGGTATTTCATGTCGGTCAATTAAGAATTAATAATTAATAACTAAGTTGTTAGTTATTGGTTGTTGGGTTCTATACATTTCCACTCTCCTATCGTTCCCGTTTCAGAAGAGAAACTTGCGCCTATCTTATACAGGGGACGTGTGTCCGAAGCGTACTCACGGGCATAACCTTTCTCTTCTATCTGACGCAATGCCTCGTCTGCCGTTCCGTCAAGCTTGAACTCAAAGATATACACGTATTGAGGCGTTTCTATAACACAGTCCACACGGCCGTGACTCTGCAGCTTCTCCACATAGACGGTATAGACGCTTATCAGACGGAGAATCAGGTAGAATGTATATTGGAAATAGCGTTCACGCTCCCTCTCGTCGTCCTTGCGGCGCATTGTATAGGGGATGCTCGAAAGAAAGGAAGTAAACAGTGTGCGCAAAGTGTCCGGTTCACCGGCTTCCAAAGCATCCAGCATATCAAATATCCAACCCTCAACACGCTTCTTGGGCTGTAGATAAGAAGTAGCAATGGCAGTAAGGAAACCGTTCTTGACCTCATTGTTCGGAAAATCAAGCAGAAAAGTGTTACGGCGCATGTTATAATCCTTGATGGTAAGGTAACCACTCTGGTAAATCATCGGCAATGGCTGTTCCACATCAGCCTTGTAGTCGATGAATTCTTCCGTACGATAATACTTGCCTGTCAGTTCGTTCATGTTCTCCTTGAAATGGGCAAGCAGACGGATAAGATACGTCGGGGTGCCCGAACTAAACCAATAGTCACGGATACTTTTCTTATTGAAGGCATTAAGGAGACTGAACGGATTATATACATCGGTCAGGCTGTCACTGAAATGATAGCCATCGTATTGTCCTTTCAACCTTTGCATCATCTCATCCTCCGTACAATGATAAACGGCCGCCATATCCCTGACAGGCTCGGAGAAATAATTACAAAGTTCATCCTGCGTTATGCCGCAAAGAGTCTCGTAGCGTCCGTCCATACTGATGTCGTCAGGCTGGTTGAAACCGCTGAACACGCTAACCTGAGAGAATTTGGTAACTCCCGTAAGAAGCACGAACTGGAGATGACTATCCGCCACCTTAAATAC
Source organism: Candidatus Phocaeicola faecipullorum (assembly GCA_018884025.1). Taxonomy (GTDB): domain Bacteria; phylum Bacteroidota; class Bacteroidia; order Bacteroidales; family Bacteroidaceae; genus Phocaeicola; species Phocaeicola faecipullorum. The sequence continues at coordinate 1,607 of JAHLFB010000045.1, read as the reverse complement.
GGAATAGAATCCTTTCAGGACGTTGCGGTGTCGGTCTTCAAGACTGGAATCTGTATCCAGAACATCCAAGATAGGTTTGTCGTACTCGTCTATCAGGACTACGGCACGACGGCCTGTCTGCTCGTGGGCGGCACGAAGAACCTCGGCAAAACGGTCGCCAATACCTAATTCATCTTTACGGCACGGAAGACCATAACGTTTCTCCCACTCCGATACGTGATATCTGATTTTCTGCTCCAACTCACCCGGCACGGTGAAATTCGCCCCGTTGAAATCCACATGAAACACAGGATGTACATTCCAGTCCTTCTCTAAGGTGTCTATCTTCAGTCCCTTGAAAAGTTCCTTATGCCCTAAGTAATAATTCTTCAGCGTGGAGACAAGGAGGCTTTTACCGAAACGACGCGGACGGCTAAGAAAATAAATCTTGCCTTCGTGTGTAAGTTTATATACCAGGTCGGTCTTGTCAACATAGACATAACCGTCTTCGATTATCTGCTCAAAACTCTGGATTCCTATAGGGTATTTCATGTCGGTCAATTAAGAATTAATAATTAAGAATTAAATATTAAGGACGAAGCCGATGCACGTTTGGAACAAAGATACGAAAATAGGCAGAAAAACAAAAGAACTGTAAATTTTATTCTTTCGTTTCTCTGCCTGATATATGAGATTAATACAGAGTTTTAACTAAGTATTAAGGTTTATCTACACTATCTTGCAATTCCCCGGCATCCTTGTTGTTCACCCCATAGCCGAAGAGAGAGAAATCGCCCATGCAAGGGTCGCCGGGAAATATCTCGGCTAAGGCGTTTGTTATTCTTTTGGCGTTTGTGAGTGAGAACACAGGCTTGTCCGTAAGACCGAGAAGATGCGCCACACGGCATACGTGGGTGTCAAGAGGGATAATCAGGTCAGAGGCGGACATCCTTTTCCACACACCGAAGTCAACCGGCGAGTCCTGACGTACCATCCAGCGCAGGAACATGTTTAGCTTTTTCTGAGGCGAACGGTCGGACACCTCAAGAAACGCGCATAGTTTCTGCATAGGTGTTCCGGCATATTCCAGTAGCCTGTCTTCCAAAGTCTTTCCTTCGGAATAGACGGAATAAAGTTTTTCAAGATAGAAACGGAAATCGGAATGCGATACCATCCTGTAGAAACTGCTCTTGTCGTCGGCACGGAAATCATCTCTCCATTTTCCGGAGAGTATATATTCAAGAGGTGAATGTCCCATGATGGCGTCCAGCTCATCCGCCTTGCGGAGTATCATCTTGCGGTTTCCGAAACTCAGGACAGCTGTAAGCAGACCTGAAATCTCTATGTCACGCTGTTCTGTATATCTGTGAGGGAACTGTACAGGGTCGTCCGGAATGAACGATGCACAATGGTAAGTGGATGCCCACTCTTTCAATAGTTTTATAGTTTCTGTTTCCATAATAATCGTGGTTTTAATACTTAAAAAAAACTCTTCGTCGTTTCATCTGAAATGCTTCGTCATTTTAATCAAAACGACGAAGCGTATTCTATGCTTTCATCCAAGGCTTTCCATAGTTTTAACATCATATTTAACATTTTCAAATTTATCATTATACATAAGGTATGTT
>JAHLFB010000044.1 GCA_018884025.1 Candidatus Phocaeicola faecipullorum | reverse complement strand
AAACTAAAAAACTCACAAACTCAAAACTCATGAATATCATTCGATTTATTAAGAACTGGACTTTGCCGATAGCTATGGCAATGGGGGTAATACTTTATTTTGTATATGTGAACATACCTTTCCTGGAGCCTACAAAACCGTTTGTGGAACATGCTGTCGCTATATTGCAGCCTTTGCTGATTTTTCTGATGCTTTTTCTCACATTCTGTAAGGTTGATGTGAGTGAACTCAAGCCTTGCAAATGGCATGTTGTATTACTTCTAATTCAAAGTCTGTCGTTTATTTTTCTCGCGGGAATCTTGTATATATTTCCGGACCTGCATTCCAGAATATTGATAGAGGGAGCCATGCTGTGCCTTATCTGTCCTACAGCTACTGCTGCTGCCGTAGTGACAGGAAAGTTGGGAGGCAGTGCCGCACACCTTACTTCATATACTATTCTGATAAACCTTGTGACAGCTTTTCTTGTTCCATTGGTGGTCCCTGTCATACATCCACAGGAAGGAGTTAGTTTTGTTTCTTCATTTCTTATGATTCTTGGAAAGGTATTTCCTTTGCTTCTGTGTCCGTTTATTTTGGCGGTCTTGTTGCGTTATCTTTCGCCTAAACTTCATGCGTTTATAGGAAAGTATCACGGATTGTCTTTCTATTTATGGGCTGTGGCGCTGACTCTTGCCATTGCCGTAACTGTGAAGAGTATAGTCCATAGTGACGTGTCTATATGGTATCAGGTTGGCCTGGCTGTTATTTCCTGCATCGCCTGTTTCCTTCAATTTTATGTAGGAAAGAAAGTTGGTAGCAAATACGATGATACTATAAGTGCCGGACAGGCGTTGGGACAGAAAAATACTGTATTGGCCATCTGGATGGGATATACATTCTTTACTCCGGTAACAGCAGTAGCAGCAGGATTTTACAGCGTTTGGCATAATGTGTTCAATTCATATCAACTTTACCTTAAACGTAAGGAGGAAGAAAAGGTTAGTTAAGGGTTATTGTCTCTTTAATTTCATAAAAAACGGCTGCATCGTGGAAAAATCCAATGCAGCCGTTTGTGATAATTGTGTGTTTATCAGCTTATGCTTTACTGTCCATTATACCCATTTGAGGAATTTCCTGTGGAACATAATCTCCCTGGAAGAAGCGGCTAGCACGCAGCAGGTGACGCCAGACACTTACTAACTCCTGAGTTTCCTGCAATATATTAAGATATACCATTGCGGCTTTCAGGCTGCGGTTATCTGCTTCCTGCATTCTGTTCATCTGTTGTTTACGAAGTGCAGAAATCTTGTTTTTAAGTTCGTCGCCTTTTTTCAGAATATCGTCAGCTTCAGTATAATTGTTGGCTAAAATTGAATTTTTTGTACGTTCCATCAACTGGCATAATTCTTCTCTAATCGGTAAGAATTCAGTAACATCTTCTTTTGAAACAGGATTGAAATTATTGTCAACATGTTCTTTACATGGTTCGCATATACGTTTAAGACAGTATAGCATTTCCTCGCAACTGTTTGTTCCCAAGTGGAACCATGTGTTCTTTTCAATTGCTATTGTAATAGGAATACGTCTTAAACCAAGTATTTCTTTACGACGGCGTTTCTTGAGTAACTTACGTTGTTCGTCTGTTTCATTAAGTGCTTTTCTTAGCATTTTCAAATCCTCATTAATGAAACCGTCAGTCATCTTTACGTAAGCATTTTTGCTGAATTCTATATAGCTGGTAAGTGTTTCCTGTACATGTTCGCGTAACAGTGCAAGTGTTTCATTTTTGTCCTTGCTTGCCATCATTCTCTTGAACAGGTCGTCTTGTTTTTCAGCCTTTTCCTTTTTGCTATACATTATGTTGCTGCGCACTAGGAGGAATACTGCCAATGCGATGAAGGCAACCATTCCTACAATATTCATGTAGAACATTATAACGGTCACCAATGCACATGCGGTGAATGCTACAAATGCCGTGATGAACCATCCGCCAATTACTGAAAGCATACCGGTGATGCGGTAAACAGCACTTTCGCGTCCCCAGGCGCGGTCTGCCAGGGAACTACCCATGGCTACGATGAATGTAACGTAAGTGGTTGAAAGTGGAAGTTTCATCGTCGTGCCAATTATTATAAGCAACCCTGATAGGACAAGGTTTACGGAAGCGCGTATGAGGTCGAATGCCGCACCGTTTTCCAATATTATCTCGTCTTTGTTGAAGCGGCTGTTTATCCAGCTTCTGGCATTTGCCGGAATAACTTTAACGAGAAATTCGTTGATGCTTGTAGCGCGACGTACTATGGTACGTGCCAGTGCCGATGAACCAAACATTTCATCGCCTTCTTCCTGGCGTGCAAGATCAACGGAAGTCTTTATTACGTTTTTCGCTTTTTTTGATGTGGCCAAAGCATAAACCATTATTATACCGGAGGCGATGAGGAATATCACAGGGGTTTTGGCTGACGACATCAGCGATTCCATCATGAAACCATAAACACCGGCACCGTTCGAATTAGCGACAAAGTCAGTATAAGCAGAGTATCCTGCCAAAGGCACACCAATGAAGTTTACTAAATCATTTCCGGCAAAAGCCAAGGCGAGCGAGAATGTTCCCAATAATACTATGATTTTCAGTACGTTGATTTTACACCAGTGAAGAACCTGCATGAAAATGGTAAAGAAAACGAAACATCCTATTACCAGCGTGGTGGTATTTGCGTCTATCCAGCCCATTACTTCCGGAGTTATGAATGGTGCGGATTTGAGTCCCTTTATCAATATGAAGTAAGAAAGTGCGGTAACCGCTATGCCTCCGAATATGCCGATAGTCCAGGAAAGATTCTTTTTATAATTGAAACTGAAGATAAGACGAGAAATGTATTGTACGATTGTTCCGGCTATGAAAGCTATCGCGACGGAGAGGAATATGCCTAGGATGACTGACAATGCCTTTTCTGTGTTAAGCAGGTCTCCTAATGTGAGCCCGGTTTCATCTGATATTAGTTTTAAGATAGCCAATACGAATGTACCTCCAAGTAATTCGAATACCATTGATACGGTCGTAGAGGTTGGTAGCCCCAGTGTATTGAACACGTCTAGCAAAACGACGTCCGTGACCATGACGGCAAGTAGGATACACATTATTTCGTAGAAACTGAAATTGTTAGGCTGGAATATGCCATGCCTTGCAATGTCCATCATGCCGTTGCTTAATACCGCTCCGGCAAATACGCCTATTGATGCTACGATAACAATTGTTTTGAATTTTGCCACTTTGGCTCCTACGGCGGAGTTCATGAAGTTTACGGCATCGTTGCTGACACCTACCATCAGATCGAACACGGCCAGCATAAACAGGAATATTACAATCCCCAAATAAATAGTTTCCATAAAAATAATTTAAGCTTTGATTTTTCGACGCAAAGGTCGTAATTAAATTCTAAATATATGTTACAATGATGTTACAAATTCTTTTATCGTAAAAAAATGCGTCATTATGTATTTGCTATTTACGCTATCGCGTCTTATCCTTTAAAAAAAACAATATTTCATGTTTATATCCTATGAATATTAGTCTATTTTAGTAAATTTGTAGCCGAATTAAAAAATACAATAGCAATGTCAGAGTCAAAGAAAATTAAGACCGCTCTTATTTCGGTTTATCACAAAGACGGTTTGGACGCAATAATTGCCAAACTGCATGAAGAAGGTGTACAGTTCCTTAGTACAGGTGGAACACGTCAGTTTATAGAATCATTGGGTTATCCATGTTTGGCTGTTGAGGATCTTACTACTTATCCGTCTATCCTTGGGGGAAGGGTTAAGACTCTTCATCCGAAAATATTCGGAGGTATTCTTTGCCGTAGAGAACTTGAAGCTGACCGCAAACAGGTTGAACAGTATGAAATTCCGGAAATTGATTTGGTTATTGTAGATCTTTATCCGTTTGAAGCTACAGTTGCGTCCGGAGCAGGCGAACAGGATATAATCGAAAAAATAGATATAGGTGGTATTTCACTTATCCGTGCGGCTGCAAAGAACTTTAACGATGTTGCAATAGTAGCAAGCAAGGAGCAGTATCCAATTCTTCAAAATATTCTGAACGAAAGAGGTGCTGTTACAACACGTGATGAAAGAAAGGCATTGGCTCGTGAAGCATTCGGCGTTTCTTCTCATTATGATACTGCTATTCACGCTTACTTCGCAGAAAATACAAAATAATATATTTTATTCTATAATGGTGACAGGATTAGTTTGCCTTAATCAGGCAGACTAGTCCTGACACTTATATTAAAAAATAAGACCTAAAAGATGGGTTTATTCTCTTTTACACAAGAAATAGCGATGGACCTTGGCACAGCCAATACCATCATAATTAGTAATAATAAGATAGTTGTTGATGAGCCTTCTGTTGTTGCCCTTGACAGGCGTACAGAGAAGATGATTGCAGTTGGTGAACGTGCAAAACTGATGTATGAGAAGGAAAATCCTAATATCCGTACTGTGCGTCCTCTGCGTGATGGTGTGATAGCCGACTTTAATGCCTGCGAGCAGATGATGCGCGGTCTTATAAAGAAGGTTAATCCCGGAAAAAGACTTTTTACCCCTTCATTGAGAATGGTTATAGGTGTACCTTCAGGTTCTACTGAAGTTGAACTTCGTGCTGTGCGCGACAGTGCCGAACATGCAGGCGGACGTGACGTGTATCTGCTTTTCGAACCAATGGCTGCGGCTATAGGTATCGGTCTTGACGTTGAGGCTCCGGAAGGAAACATGATAGTTGACATAGGTGGTGGTTCTACTGAGATTGCCGTTATTTCCTTGGGTGGTATTGTATCAAACAACTCTATCCGTATTGCGGGTGATGATCTTACAGCTGATATTCAGGAATATATGAGCCGCCAGCATAATGTAAAGGTTAGCGAACGTATGGCGGAACGTATAAAGATACATGTAGGTGCTGCGTTGACCGATTTGGGTGATGAAGCTCCGGAGGACTATATCGTACGCGGTCCTAATCGTATAACAGCTCTTCCTATGGAAGTTCCTGTATGTTATCAGGAAATAGCACACTGTCTGGAAAAGAGTATTGCAAAGATTGAGACTGCTATTCTCAGTGCATTGGAAAATACGCCACCTGAATTGTATGCTGATATTGTTAATAACGGTATTTATCTGGCCGGAGGTGGAGCGTTGCTTAGAGGCTTGTCTAAACGTTTGACAGATAAAATCAATATTCAGTTCCATGTGGCAGAGGATCCGTTGCTTAGTGTAGCAAAGGGTACCGGAATAGCTTTGAAGAATGTGGATCGTTTCTCTTTCTTGATGCGATAATTCTTTATAGTGTTTTAGCATTTAAAATGCTTATTGGTAGTAAAGCGTGCGTAATATACTTGATTTCATAATTAAATATTCTCATTGGGCTTTATTTATATTGCTCCAGTTAGTGGCGGCGATATTATTATTCAGGTTCAATAGTTTTCAAGGGAGTGTGTGGTTTACCTCAGCATCCGAAGTAACAGCTTCTGTTACAAAGATGACATCCGAGGTGACACGCTACTTTAACCTTGAAAAGGTGAACCGTGACCTTACCGAGCGTAATGTATGGCTTATGCAGGAGCTTCAGCATTATAAGGAGCTTGTTGGCGAAAAGGAGTCCGGTAAAGACAGTCTGTATCTTATACAGGGAATGCAAGAAATTATAAGGACTGACACGTCTGTGGTCGTGATGAAACAGCCTCCCGTAATGATGGATAAGTCGTTCGTTGTATGTCCTGCAAGAGTTGTCAATATCAGTGTCAGAAGACTCGACAACTATTTGGCTATTGACAAAGGAGAGTCGGATGGAGTTAAAGTCGGTATGGGTGTTATAAGTGGAATGGGAGTAGTCGGAATTGTTTGCCGTACATCAAAAAATTATGCATTGGTGCTTCCAGTTATAAACTCAGGATGTAGTATAAGTTGTAAAATTGCCCGTACTGATTATTTCGGCTTTTTAAAGTGGGAAGGTGGCAGTCCGCTGACAGCATTCATGACAGATGTGCCAAGACATGCCGAATATAAGATAGGTGATACTATAGTTACCAGTGGGCACAGTACTGTTTTTATAGAAGGAATACCTGTTGGAACAGTTGCTTCAAAAGATGAAAGTGACGATGAAATGTCGTTTACATTAGGGATACATTTGTTTACTGATTTTGGAAGACTTAACGATGTGTATGTAATGGCTTTGCCTCCACGTGAAGAACTTACAGAGCTGGAAAAAGATATAAAATATTGAATATGACTGCTGCATGGGTGGATAAGATAAAATGGTTTGTCATCCTTGTTTTGATACAGGGTGTGATAATTGGCCAGATACAGGTATTGCGTTACGCTGTACCCTTGCTTTATGTGGTTTTTATTCTGAAGCTTCCTTCCGATACAGGGCGTAAGAAATTATTGTTCTATTCTTTTTTAATAGGTCTTTGTGTTGATATTTTCGGTAATACTCCTGGGCTTAACGCTACGGCTTCGTTATGGCTCGCTATGGCAAGGCCGTTATTGTTGAGATGGCAGACCTCGCGTGATGCTTCAGAATCTTTTATTCCCGGAATAAAGTCTATGCGTACTGCTCCATATTTCAGGTATGTATTGCCTTCAGTGTTATTACATTCTTTGATTCTGAATACAGTAGATGCTTTTTCTTTGGTGAAAGCAAGTGAAATATTGTTTGCCTCTTTGGCTGACACTGCTGTCACTGTGGCATTGATAATGATAATAGAATTTGTAGGGAGGAAGAAATAGTGAAACGCGATTATCGGCTCGAAAAAAGGAAATATACTATTGGAGGGGCGGTAGTGCTTGTTGTATTGGTATTTATAATCCGTCTTTTCACTCTTCAGATAATGAGTGACGATTATAAACGCAATGCCGATAGCAATGCTCTTTTGCAGAGAATAAAGTATCCTCCTCGCGGATTGATTTATGACAGACAAGGTCGTTTGCTCGTATTTAATCAGCCGGCATACGATATAACGGTGGTTATGAAAGAAGTGGAGAAGTTCGACACTCTGGAGTTGGCTACATCATTGGGGGTTTCAAAGGATTTTCTAGTTAAACGTTTTAAAGACATAAGAGACCGTCGTTTAAATCCTGGTTACTCAAGATATACACATCAGGTTTTATTAACCCAGCTTTCTTCGGAAGATTGTGCGGTCTTTCGTGAGAAACTTTTCAACTTTCCTGGATTTTATATTCAGGCCAGAACTGTCAGGCAATACGGTTATGATTGTGGAGCTCATATTCTTGGTGATATTGCAGAAGTCTCAAAAGGTGAGATAGAAGATGATCCTTATTATAGACGTGGTGACTTTATAGGAAAACTTGGAGTAGAACGTTCATATGAAACTCAGCTCAGGGGTGAGAAAGGAGTTGAAATATTGCTTCGTGATGCCCACGGAAGAATACAGGGAAATTATATGAACGGTAGTTTTGACAAGGCCCCTGTTGCAGGAAAAAATCTGAAGTTAAGTTTGGATATAGAGTTGCAGGCATTGGGCGAAAGGCTGCTTGAGGGCAAAATAGGTAGTATTGTAGCTATAGAGCCGTCAACAGGTGAAGTCCTTTGTCTTGTGTCATCTCCTTCTTATAATCCGCATCTTATGGCCGGGAGACATAGAGGAGAAAATCATCTTAAATTATCTCAGGACCCCTGGAAACCATTGCTAAACCGTGCGATTATGGGTACTTATCCTCCGGGTTCTACGTTTAAGACCTCACAGGCTTTAACTTTCCTTCAAGAGGGAATTATAGATACACAAACGATGTATCCTTGTTCTCACGGGTTTAATTTCCGTGGTTTGCATGTGGGATGCCATGCTCATGGTTCTCCGTTGCCTGTAATTCCGGCATTGGCCACTTCATGTAATGCCTATTTTTGTTGGGGATTGTATTATATGATAGGTGCCCGCAGTAAATATGGTTCGGTACAAAATGCAATGAACACATGGCGCGATTACATGGTGTCTATGGGATTCGGTTATCCTCTAGGCATAGATTTGCCGGGTGAAAAACGCGGTATGATACCTAATGCGGCTTTTTACGATAAAGCTTACCGTGGTTCATGGAACGGATTGACCATAATAAGTATAGCTATCGGACAGGGAGAAGTTACGCTTACTCCATTGCAGATTGCAAATCTGGGAGCAACTATTGCAAACAGAGGTTATTATATTACCCCACATGTTGTTAAAGAGGTGGAAGATGAATCTTTGGACAAGAAATATACGGAGAAACATTTTACCAAAGTTGATCGTACACATTATGAGGAAGTTGTTCAGGGTATGCGTGCGGCAGTATTGGGCGGAACATGTAGAGGTGCCAATCTACCCGATATAGAGGTTTGTGGAAAAACAGGTACTGCACAGAATAAAGGCAGAGACCATTCGGCGTTTATGGGATTTGCCCCTATGAATAATCCTAAGATAGCAATTGCCGTATATGTAGAAAATGGAGGTTTTGGTGCCGTTTATGGTGTTCCTATAGGAAAACTTATGATGGAAAAATATCTGAAAGGTGAACTTTCTCCACAGAGTCAGTTGCAGGCTGACGATATTCAGAAACGCAGGATTAGTTATGGCTTACAGGAAAGATAGTATATTTAAAAATGTTGACTGGTGGACTATACTGTTGTATGTCCTACTTGTTATTTGCGGATGGTTCAGTATTTGCGGAGCCAGTTATGATTATGGCGACCCAAATTTCTTCGATTTCGGGTTACGTTCAGGCAAACAGCTTGTGTGGATAGGATGTTCTTTTGGGCTAGCTTCACTGATTCTGGCGCTTGATTATCGTTTCTTTGATACATATGCATATCTTATATTCGGCATACTTCTATTGTTGCTCTTTGCCACCATTTTCAACCCGAACGAAATAAAAGGTTCAAAATCGTGGATTGTACTTGGACCTATAAGCATACAACCTGCCGAATTCGCCAAATTCGGAACAGCATTGGCTCTCGCCAAGTTTATGGGAGAATACACATATTCTTTATCTAACAGGCGTCACCTTATAGCCACAATAGCCATTATATTGATTCCGATGTTTCTTATAATAATGCAGAAGGAGACTGGATCGGCACTTGTTTATCTGTCGTTTTTCCTAATGCTTTATAGAGAGGGAATGCCTGGAGTTATACTGTTCACAGGTATATGTGCTGTTGTTTATTTTATAGTAGGTATAAGATTTTCCATCGTTCCTATGGGAGATGGAATAACCCCTTGGGGAGAATTTGCCGTATTGTCACTCATTATTATGCTTACAGCAGGTCTGGTTTGGGTTAACTGTAAGCCGGGCAGGAAACTGGCACTTATTATATTGGCTGTCGGTATATCCGGTATTATTTTAGGAGTGTTATTTTCTTTCTTTGTCATACCTTTTAATATGGTATATATGTTGTTGGTAATGACAGGTGTGTTGTTTATTACGATGGTTGTATATTTTCTTCGTGAGAGAGTTTACAGCTATTTGTATATATCAATATTTGTGATAGGTTCGGTGGTATTTCTTTTTTCTACCGATTATGTGTTTTCCAATGTCCTTGAACCTCACCAGAAGGTCAGAATCGAAGTTCTTCTTGGAATGAAAGATGATCCGTCGGGTGCAGGATATAATGTCAATCAAAGTAAGATAGCCATTGGTTCAGGTGGATTGGTAGGTAAAGGGTTCTTAAATGGGACGCAGACCAAATTAAAGTACGTACCGGAACAGGATACTGACTTTATATTCTGTACAGTAGGTGAGGAACAGGGCTTTTTCGGTTCGTCAGCGGTATTGTTGCTGTTTCTGGCTTTGATTATACGTTTGATAGTGCTTGCGGAAAGACAGCCTACAAGATTTGCCCGTGTATATGGTTACAGTGTGATGAGTATTTTCTTTTTCCATCTGTTTATAAACGTAGGAATGGTTTTGGGACTTACTCCTGTAATCGGTATTCCTTTGCCATTCTTCAGTTATGGAGGCTCATCATTGTGGGGATTTACAATCCTTTTGTTTGTATTTTTGAGAATAGATGCTGCCAGATATGGTAATGCCGGACAATGATTGATTTTTATTCTGTGATTTTTATTCCTACATCAGTTATTGCCTTGAGGTAGAAATCTTCCATTATGTGAGAAACTTTTATTACGGAGTCTGCCGAATGTTCATAATGAAAGTTTTTGCAATCTGTTTCATATTGGTAATATCCGCTTGCGGTACCATTGCTGTTCCAGTTGCCTCGCTCGTTTACCAGATAAAGGTGTACGGTGTCCGCTTTTTCATTTCCAGGGAAATGTACAGATAACCATAAATCTCTGTACGGATAGTCAACTGTATGTCTTATACCTATTCTGCTGTTATAATAGCCGGATGGCATACTGTCCGGCAGCGTAAAGTATAGAGTGTCAGTCTTGCACCATAATTCAGTCTTTATCGGAATATAGTGATGGTATGTTGTATTATTGGTACATGATGCCATTATCAAACATGAAAATATAAGTAGTATATTTACGTATATGATGGCTGTTTTGGTTGTGACTTTCATTAAATAATTGCTTTATTGGCAGTTTGTTTGTTATAAAATACAGAACACAGACATGGTTTTATATCCATGTCTGTGTATATCATTAATTATTTGGGAAGGTTATTCTCGTTCGTTTTTCCTTCAGGTTGGCGTTGCACATTGTTAGGCTTTGGGTTAGGTTGGCTTTGATTGCCATTCTGCTGACGCTTGTTCTGATTATTACCTTTATATTTGTTTCGTTGGTTTCTAGGTCTGTTGTCTGTCTGTTTCTCCTGTTCCGGTTTTTGCTGTTCCTGTTGTACCTTTGGTTGTCTGTTTGGTACATTTGGTTTTTCTGCTACAGCTTGTGGTTCCGTTTCTCCCTGCTGCTGTTGCTGGTTGTTTTTGTTTTTTTTCTTTTTGTTTTTTGCGCTTTTGTTTTTGTCAAATCTTGTCAGGCTTTCCTGTTCCAGCAGATCTTTTGACTTTCTCTCTTCCTTTATACCTTCTTCGCTATCCAGCTTTTCAGGTTTTTCGCCGTTCTTGTTCATGTTTATTATTTCAAAAGCGCGTCTGGCGGTAATTGTACATTCGTTGGCCAGGAAACTCTTGTCTGTGCTATAAGTTATCGTACCTGCCAATATATCAGCTTTGAAATAATAATAAACCGCATCCTTGGTCTCAAGTTCAATTTCCTTGCTAGGCAGTCTTTTCTGGCATTCCACATATGCGTCAACTTCATAGTTCAGGCAGCATTTCAGTTTTGCGCACTGTCCAGCCAGTTTTTGTGGATTTAGAGATATATCCTGATAACGTGCCGCGCTGGTTGATACGGAAATAAAGCTTGTCATCCATGTGGCACAGCATAATTCTCTTCCGCAAGGTCCTATTCCGCCTATTCTTCCGGCTTCCTGTCGCGCGCCGATTTGTTTCATCTCGATACGTACCTTGAATGCATCAGCCAATACTTTGATTAACTGTCTGAAGTCAACACGTTCGTCAGCTATATAATAGAATATGGCTTTGTTTCCATCGCCCTGATATTCCACATCACCGATTTTCATTTTTAGTCCCAGCTCTTCCGCTATTTTTCTTGAACGAATCATTGTCTGGTGTTCGCGCGACTTGGCTTCTTCGTATTTTTCCATGTCCACCGGCTTGGCTTTGCGGTAAACTCTTTTTATTTCCGCATCCGGACGTATGTTCGCTTTTTTCATTTGAAGCGGTACCAGGCGACCTGTCAGGGTTACCGTTCCTATGTCATGTCCTGGGCTGGCTTCAACGGCTACGATGTCACCTTTCATCAACGGCAGTTTGTTACTGTTCTTGTAATAACCTTTTCGGGTATTTTTGAACTGCACTTCCACCATGTCCTGCTCGTCAGCATTTCCAGGTATATCGGCCATCCAGTCGTATGTGTTCAGCTTGTTGTCCTGACGTCCGCATCCGCTGCATGCCAGGCAACCGCTACCATTTTTCAGTTTATATTCATTGTCCATATGATTATCTTTTAAGTCCGGATTTATATATTTGCTCCGGCGTTTATTATCCGTTTTTTATTAAAACTATCATTCTCACAGCCAAATCGAAGAATACCATTCTTGGGTTTACATTCTGTTCTATATGTGTAATGGCTTCTTCTATAAGTTCTTCAATGCCGTTTACGTTCCTTTCGTTGATAAATGGCGCAAATCTGACAGCAAAAGCTGCTTCCTCGCGGTTCATGTAGTTAATGTCCGGCATCCTGAAGTTTGCCATGAAGTTTTCCCTGTTCATTCTGGCTGCATATCTAAGGAAGATTTTATGTCTTTCCCTTCCTCTTGAAGCCATTTGTTCGCTCCATTCTTTTAGTGAGCGTATGTCTCTTCTCCATGCCTGTCTCATCAATGTCGTGAAACTGTCGAAGCATGCTTTTTCCTCATCGCTGAGGCTAATGTTCTGCATGGCGTTAAGTACACTTCCTTCCGACAGGCGGGCTATATCCTGTGCGTCGTTTTCTGTCAGTCCAAACCTTCCTATCAGATATTTTGCCAATATATCTTGTCCTATCGGAACAAGATTTATTCTTTGAGTTCTTCCTGCCAGGGTAGGGAGGACGTATTCAGGTTCCTCACTAACCATTATGAATAGTGTTTTTTCAGGTGGTTCTTCCACCAGTTTTAATAATTTGTTGGCACATTCGGCGTTCATCTTTTCCGGAAGCCATATTATGGCCACTTTGTATCCTCCCATAGCTGCCTTGAGAGACAGTTTACGCTGAATTTCGTTACTTTCAGATGTATATATGAGTGGCTGCTTGTTCGGGTCACCCATATCTCCACACCAGTCGGCCAGGGAGAAATACGGTGAACGTTTTATTCTTTGTCTCCATTCCGGCAGCCAGTCGTCAGAAACTATTGACGAGCCTTCTTTTTTCTTTATTACCGGAAAGACAAAGTGTATGTCCGGATGTTCCAGTTTGTCTGCCATACGGCATGACATACATTCACCGCAAGAGTCATGTTCTGACGGATTTGTACAGCATACATATCTGGCCAGCGCCATTGCAAAAGGCAGTTTTCCGCAACCTGCCGGACCACAAACCATTATGGCATGCGGTAATCTTCCTGCCTGCATTGACTGTGTAATCAATTTGGCAGCTTCCTGTTGGCCGATTACGGAGTTGAACCCTCCCTTTTTATCTGTATATATGCTGTTCATTTCCCTGTCAATATATGGCTTTTGCTATTTTGGCTATGGAATCTACTGCTCCCACCGAATAGAAATGTATGCTTGGAACCCCGTGTTCCATAAGTTCCCTGCATTGGTTAATTGTCCATTCGCATCCCAGTTCTGCCACTTCGTCATCTGTTTTACATTTCCTAACCTCCGAAGCCAGAGTTTCAGGCAGGTCAATCTTGAAGGTTCTTGGAAGTACATTGAGCTGTGTCAATTTTTTAAGAGGTTTGATTCCGGGAATGATAGGAACGTTAATCCCTGCCTTACGTGCCTTGTCCACGAAATCGAAATATTTCTTATTGTCGAAAAACATTTGTGTCACAGCATATTGTGCTCCGGCCTCTACTTTTTGCTGAAGCCAGTACAAATCTCTTTCGGCATTTGGCGATTCTTCATGTTTTTCCGGATAACAAGCTACGCCATAGCAGAACCTTGGCGGCAGTTTGTCCATTTCTTTTCCGTCGTAGAAGAATCCTTCGTTATATCTGTTTATCTGATGTTGCAAGTCTATTGCATGAGCGTGTCCTCCGTTTTCAGGGGTGAAACTCTTTTGATGCGGAGCTTTATCGCCTCTCAGTACCAAAAGGTCTGTTATGCCGAGAAATTGAAGGTCGATAAGTGTATATTCCGTTTCTTCAGGCGTATATCCGCTGCATAACATGTGCGGTACAACCGTAACTCCGTATTTTGCTTTTATGGCGGCAGCCACAGCCACAGTACCCGGACGTCTTCTTGTCAGCTTACGGCAATACATCCCGTTCGGTTCAGGAGTATAGACATATTCGCTTCTGTGTGTGGTTATATTTATGTATTTCGGATTGTAAGGGAGTAGTGTCTCTATGTCAGACAGCAGACGGTCTATCCCTGTTCCCTTTAGCGGTGGAAGTATCTCGAATGAAAAAGCGGTGCTTTTTTCTGCATTAATCAAATCTATTACACTCATGTTTTTTCCTATATTTGCATGTATTGTTCACAATGGAGACAAATTTAGGAAAAAAAACGGACATATCCTTGCCCCAAGTTCTAATTTTATACAAAATAGGCACAGGTCTGTCCCGTTGGATTGCTATATGACGGGTGTCAGCAAGTGTGCAAACCAGCCGACAAAATTTCTCCAGGCTCCTCTCTTTTTATAGTATTCTTTTGTCATTCTTTCGCTGTTGGTTTTGTCGTTCCTGTATATCTCATCCAGTTCCCATGTGGTTTGCAGGTCGAGGATGAAAGCATTAATTTCGTAGTCATATTTCAGGCTTCTGCTGTTCATGTTTGTACTTCCCACAGTGCAGAACCTGTCATCTACTGTCATTACTTTTGAGTGATGGAAACCGTTTTTGTACAGATATATGTGTGCGCCAGCTTTTCTGAATTTGTTTGCGTAATAAAACCCGCCATCCGGAGTGAATGGAATATCACATTTTTCGGAGAGCATTATTTCCACCCTTACTCCTCTTTTTAGAGCCCTGTATATGGCTTTTCTTACGCTACGTGTAGGTGTGAAGTAAGGGGTTACCAGCCGGATGTGATGTTCGGCTGCGTCCATGGCTTCAATATATGCCCTTCTTACCGCATCGGGAGATATATGCGGTACTCTTTGAACTATTGCTACCTGTTTACCAAGCTGTTTGGGCGTATATGTGCTGTCTTCACCGTAAGGAAAGTAAGTGTCGCCTCCTATGTTTTGTTTGGTTTCTTTGTTCCATACGTGTAGGAAAGCCTTTTGCAATCCGCTTACGGCCGGACCTTCTATACATACGTGCATGTCTCTCCAGGGACCGATTTCAGGCAGTCCGTTTATATAATAATCGGCAATGTTCATTCCTCCTGTAAAACCTGTTTTGCCGTCTATTATTACTATTTTCTGATGGTCTCTGCTGAAAGCATGGTTTATGTACGGAAATTTCATCGGATCAAATCTTATTATTTCAACCCCTCTTTCGTTCAGCATTTTGAGATGCTCTTTTCGAAGCGGTCTGTTGTTTGAGAGATTACCGAAATCATCGAACATAGCCCTGACTTTCACTCCTTCCTTGGCTTTTTCAGCAAGAAGTGTGAAAATCTCTTTTGCAATGGAGTCGCTTCTGAAATTGAAATATTCCAGATGTATATGCTTCTTGGCATTTCTTATAGCCTCAAACAGGTTCTCGAATTTAATTCTTCCGTTCGGCAACAGCTTTATTTCATTGTTGTTGTAGATTGGTATATCACGTTCCTGGAGGTATTTAGCAAAAATAGAGTCCGAAGGCAGATAGTTTACGGTGTCTTTTGCACTTTCCGGGTTTGATGCCGAGACCTTATTTCCCAAATAGAAGATTAGTGTTATGAATAATAATATAAATTGCCTGGACTTCATGTTTAATGGTTTATAAGGTGTGCAAAAATACTAATTATGCATTATATAACAAAATGCTAAGAGTTTTTGACCACAAATTAATATAATATTACTCATGTATATATCCATTTATTTACGATTTCCAATCATATAAAAATCTCTGAATAAAAATAGAAAAAGCACCACAGAACGTATCCGCAGTGCTTTATTTTATATTGTTCTTTTGTATGAGTTTTTTATTTTATGGCTGATATCAGTTCTTCAGGACTTAGGAGCGACTGTTCTCCGGTAGTCATATTCTTCAGCATGACTTTGCCTTCGTTCATTTCGTTTTCTCCAACGATTGCTACATATGGAATCTGTTTTGCATTGGCATAACTCATCTGCTTCTTCATTTTGCTGCTGTCCGGATATATTTCGGCACGGATACCTGCCTCACGGGCTTTGAAAAGAATAGGCAGAGAGTATTCAGTTTCCTTTTCTCCGAAGTTTACAAACAGAAGTTGGGTTCCGTTTACCGCTTCTTTCGGATATAAGTCAAGCTGGTTAAGAACATCGTAAATACGGTCTGCACCGAAAGATATACCTACACCTGACATACCATCCATTCCGAATACGCCTGTCAAATTGTCATATCGTCCACCGCCGCTGATACTTCCAATCTGCACATCAAGAGCTTTTACTTCAAAGATGGCTCCTGTGTAATAGTTTAATCCGCGGGCAAGAGTCAAATCAAGTTCAACTTCCGATTTTACTCCAAGTTTAGATACATGCTTCAATATAAACTCGCTTTCCTCAACACCTTTCAATCCGGTTTCACTGGCGGCGAGTACTGTCTTGAGAGTTTCAATCTTCTCTTCGTTACTTCCGCTGAGAAGGATTATAGGTTGCAGTTTGTCTATCGCTTCCTGAGAAATACCTTTTGAAGCAAGTTCGGCATTTACATTGTCCAATCCTATCTTGTCAAGTTTGTCTATAGCTACAGTGATATCAACTATCTTGTCTGCTTCACCTATTATTTCTGCAATACCGGTAAGAATCTTGCGGTTATTAATCTTGATTGATACACGGATTCCGAATTTGTTGAATACAGAGTCAATCATCTGCACCAGTTCCACCTCGTTTATAAGAGAGTTGCTTCCCACAACGTCGGCATCACACTGATAGAACTCGCGATAACGTCCTTTCTGAGGGCGGTCAGCGCGCCATACAGGCTGAATCTGGAAACGCTTGAAAGGGAAAGTTATCTCGTCGCGGTGCATTACCACGTAGCGGGCAAATGGCACTGTCAGGTCATAACGTAACCCCTTCTCACAGAATTTGCTTGCAAGTTTTGCTGCATTGCGGCTCAACAGTTCTTCATCGGTGATTTCTGAAAAATAGTCGCCTGAGTTCTGTATCTTGAAAAGAAGTTTGTCACCTTCCTCACCGTATTTTCCCATAAGGGTTGACAGATTTTCCATCGACGGCGTTTCTATCTGACTATATCCATAAAGGTGGAAAACTTCACGTATAGTATCGAATATATAATTACGTTTCGCCATTTCTACAGGCGAAAAATCTCTTGTTCCTTTAGGTATTCCAGGTTTTGTAGCCATATTGTTCTTGTTTTTAATATTTTGGTTACAAAATTAGACAATTATTTTATAAGACGGAAATAATATGACAAATTACTCTTCACGACGTCCAAGGTAAATCATTATGTAATATACCAGTGTAGCTAGTGAACCTAGAGCGGCAACAACATACGTATAAGCAGCCGATTTCAACGCGTCTTTGGCCTGGCCGTGGTTATATGCGTTTGTTATTCCGGCATTGTTAAGCCATACCAATGCCCTGCGGCTCGCGTCTATTTCAACAGGCAGTGTGATGAAGCTGAAAAGTGTTGTCATGGCGAAAAGACATATTCCTATCAGCAACAGTTGGGGAAATGCATTAAGCATGAGAATACCTGCAAGGAGTACCCATGACATTATTGATGAAGAGAATTGTACTACCGGAACAAGTGCCGAACGCATTCTTAAAGGTGCATATGCACGTGCGTGCTGTACTGCATGACCACATTCATGAGCAGCGACGGCCGCAGCTGCAACGCTGCATGAAGAATAGACTCCTTCGCTCAGGTTAACAGTCTTGTTTGATGGATTGTAATGGTCGGTAAGCATACCCGGAGTGCTTATTACCCTTACATCGTATATTCCGTTGTCGCGTAACATTTTTTCTGCTACTTCCCGTCCCGTCATGCCGTTGGACAGTCCGACTTTAGAATACTTTTCAAACTTGCTTGTAAGGCTGGCTTGCACTATATAACTTAAAATAGCAATGCCGATAAAGATAATCCAACTAAATAACATATATTTTCTATTTTATAATTATTAATCAATGAATAGACGTACAAAAACCTTGCCAAAGTTTTAGTATATAGTTAAATACGGCATATGAAACACTTTTCCAAAGATGTTTTTTACTCAAAATATCACCTTTGGAAAATTGTTTCTTTCCTTAAGAGGATTAAAAATGAAATCTATTTCACTGAACATCTATTGAACAGTCAGTAATTGAATAAAAGGTTTATTCTATAATTTCCCAATAGCCTTGTTTTCGTCCTCCTATACGTTTAAGTAGTCCAATTTCTTGTAGGCGGGAGAGATTATGAATAATGCCCCCCATTGTTGCATCAGGGATATTCTCATACAGCTCTTTACAGGATTTTCTTTTAAATATGATAATATATTCTTTTGTTGTTCCGTAAGTTTTTGTATGGTCTTTTGGGTAGTTGCTCTTTCTGGATACTCAAATTATTGTGTATCTTTTAGTTACGTGTGTTGCAAAGATACAGATAATACTTTAAATTATAATATTATACCTTTAGTTTTTATGATGTCTTCTATTATCAAGCTAATAATCAAAAACTACTTCCTATGGCTTACAAATCTTTGTTGTTGATTCATTTCTGGTTTCTGATTATAAAGAAATCTTTGAAAAACGGCAACAGTACCGTATTTATACCTTGGAAAAGCGGCAAAAACTATGTGTTTTGGTTATATTTAAATACCATTTAAAACGGTATTTAAACAGTATTTGAATGGATTTCGAACAATCAGACAAAAAAGACTGAAAACGACGGCACATTTTTGGTGCCGACTATAGTGGGCAGAGCTGCCGACCATAGTCAACAATGCTGCCGACTATAGTGGGCAATGATGCTGACTATAGTCAGCACCAAAATAAGCATAGTCGAAAATTATAAAAAAGCCTTGTTTCCTGCTTTGATTCTTTTGATATCTGCTACAGACAAATCCATTATTTCTTTGGAAAATTTAAAAATCAGCCGATTTATTTCTTTGGATTTTTCAATTTTCGGCCTGATTATTTCCTTGGATTTTTCAATTTTCATTATTTAATGTAAGCTGTACCCTGTTTTCTCAATCCCTATAAATACCACATTTATTTGGTTATATCGGAAAAAATCACGAAAATTGCATGACATTAACGATTTTATAAAGATTATACTGACAGAGAATGATAGTTTGCATAGCCGAAAAGCCCAGTGTGGCAAGAGATATAGCGGAAGTGCTTGGCGCACACAATAAGAAGGATGGTTTCATAGAAGGAA
This sequence comes from Candidatus Phocaeicola faecipullorum, assembly GCA_018884025.1. Taxonomy (GTDB): domain Bacteria; phylum Bacteroidota; class Bacteroidia; order Bacteroidales; family Bacteroidaceae; genus Phocaeicola; species Phocaeicola faecipullorum. The sequence continues at coordinate 12,423 of JAHLFB010000044.1, read as the reverse complement.
ACGGATATCAGGTGACATGGACATTCGGACACCTGTGTACGCTGAAAGAGCCGCACGAATATACTCCGCAGTGGAAATCGTGGTCGCTGGCAAGCTTGCCGATGATACCGCCGCGCTTCGGTATAAAGCTGATAAACGATGCTGGAATAGAAAAGCAGTTCAAGATAATAGAATCGTTGATGCAGAAGGCGGATATGATTATAAACTGCGGTGATGCCGGCCAGGAAGGTGAACTGATACAGAGATGGGTGATGCAGAAAGCCGGGGCGAAATGTCCGGTGAAGCGTCTGTGGATTTCATCGCTTACGGAAGAGGCTATCAAAGAGGGATTTGCAAACTTGAAGGACCAGTCGGAATTTCAGCCTTTGTACGAGGCTGGACTAAGCCGTGCGATAGGCGACTGGACGCTCGGTATGAATGCCACACGACTTTATACCCTTAAGTACGGACAGAACAAGCAGGTGTTGTCCATCGGGCGTGTACAGACTCCTACGTTGGCTCTTATCGTGAAAAGGCAGCAGGAGATAGAGAATTTCGTACCTAAACAGTATTGGGAGCTGAAGACTTCGTACAGGGATACTGTATTTTCTGCCATAGTGCGCAAGAGTGATGAGGAACTGGCTGAGGAGGCTGCCGCTGAAAAGGAAAATCCGCAGCTGAAAAAGAAAGCTCCCGCTAAAGAAGATGCCAACAGAGGTATTCCGCCTATCACTGACCAGGCTACGGGCGAACAATTGCTGGAACGCATAAAGAACGTTCCGTTTACCATTACTGATATTTCATCGAAGAAAGGTACTGAGGCTCCTCCAAGACTTTTCGACCTTACTTCGCTTCAGGTGGAGTGTAACAAGAAGTTCGGTTATTCTGCCGACATGACTTTGCAACTTATCCAGTCGCTCTACGAAAAGAAGGTGGCTACTTATCCGCGTGTGGATACTACTTTCCTGAGTGACGATATATATCCAAAGTGTCAGAAGATTCTTGAAGGATTGAAGGATTATGCCGTATATACGGCTCCTTTGGCGGGCAAACCGCTTATAAAATCGAAAAAGGTGTTCGATAATTCAAAGGTTACGGACCACCATGCCATTATTCCTACAGGTGTACAGCCGCGTGAGCTGACGAATATGGAGAAAACGGTTTACGACCTTATAGCAAGACGTTTTATTGCCGCGTTTTATCCGGACTGTAAATTTTCGACTACTACAGTTACCGGTGAAGCGGATTCTATTGAGTTTAAGGCTACCGGCAAGCAGATACTCGAACAGGGATGGAGGGTGGTTTTTACCAAAGAACAGCAGGATGAGGCTAAAGAAAATGATGAGGAAAAGACTCTTCCGGCATTCTCTAAGGGTGAAAGCGGACCTCATTATCCGTCGCTGAACGAGAAATGGACTCAGCCGCCACGTCCATATACAGAGGCTACTTTGCTAAGGGCGATGGAAACTGCTGGTAAACTGGTGGAGAATGATGAGTTGCGTGATGCGATGAAGGAAAACGGTATAGGACGTCCGTCAACCCGTGCGGCTATTATTGAGACCTTGTTTAAACGCAGATATATACGCAAGGAGAAAAAGAATCTTATAGCTACTCCTACAGGGGTTGAGCTGATACAGCTTATTCATGAGGAATTGCTTAAATCGGCCGAACTTACTGGTATTTGGGAAAAGAAACTTCGTGAAATTGAGAAAAGAAGTTACGATGCCGCCACGTTTATCAACGAACTGAAACAGATGGTTACGGAGATTGTATATAGCGTGATAAGGGATACGAGCAACCGCCGTGTGACGGTCATGTCGGACGAGGATATTAAGACCGCATCTAAGAAAACGGCCGCTGCAAAAACGGCGGGCAAGAAGACCGCTTCTGTACAAAAGGCAAAAAACAATACTGTCGCCAAACCCGAACCGGTGAATGCGGAAAAGGAAGGCGACAGTATGGTAGGGCAAAAATGTCCTTTATGCGGTAAGGGTACCATCATAAAGGGTAAAACAGCTTATGGATGTTCGGAGTGGAAAAACGGATGTAATTTCAGAAAACCGTTCTGACCTCGTCGGGCATATATCCGCTGCGTATTCTCCATTCCTGTGGATATAGATTGTTCGCACGGTTTCCTATGTTTTTTACGAATCCTATTGGGGTGTCCTTATATGTCAGAAGGACATATCCTTTAGGTACTGACGGGTCTAATGTAACGGCTTCTTTACGAAGGTATGCTATTGCCTGCTCATAACTTATCTCTGCCCTTGGGAAACTATCTTTGTTGAGGCTTGTACTCATGGCTAGTGAGTGATGAGGCTGCCAGTCTTTACCTTTATTCTCGGCAAGGGTGATTCCACGATGAAGTATGCGGATGCCGTTTCCCTTGTCTTTCAGAAGGTTTTCCAGGCTGCTCAGTCTTTGTGATTTTGCTATGGCTGTTGTTCCGTCGATTGAGAACTCATAATCTTCGCAGTCGCATATCCATGATTTTATTTCGTTGGTTACGGTCAGGGTGTTTTGTTTCTTATCCTGCTTTTTGTTGTTTTTCTTGCTGCTCTTTCTTGAACTGTAGTCGGACAGGATATCGTAGGCTTTGTCCGGTGTACCGTTTTTGCGGAGTACAGCCATGAAGAGGCCTTCACCTATGGTTCTGTGTGGAAGGAAGCGATATACCGGGAAGTCATATCCGGCAAGGTTTCCGGTAATCTTCCATTCCTCTTTTGTCTCTACAGGAAGAATTTCTGCTCCCAGTTCGCTTGCTATCCAGGTTACGTTGTCTTCGTTTTCTTCACGGTTGAAAGTACATGTGCTGTATATCAATATTCCTCCGGGTTTCAGACAAGGCCATATGTCGCGAAGTATTCTTCGCTGACGTTCCCAACATAGTCCTACGTTGGCAGGGCTCCATTCTTCTACAGCCACTTCGTCTTTACGGAACATTCCTTCGCCGGAGCATGGAACATCGGTCAGTATTACGTCGAAAAGTGACTCTAAGGGAGTGAAGTCCGAAGGGTCGCTGTTGGTTACTATCACTTCCGGATTTCCCCATTTTATAATGTTTTCTGCCAGAATTTGTGAACGGTTGCGCATCACTTCGTTGGCAATGAGCAGGCTACCTTCGGGAAGTGACGAGCGGAGCAGTGTGGACTTGCCACCTGGGGCTGCACACAGGTCGAGGGCAATAACTGGTGATTTTATATACTGGCACAACGCTCTCTCAAGAAACATTGATGACGCTTCCTGAACATAGTAGTTGCCGGCATGAAACTGTGGGTCGAACGTGAATGTGGGGCGTACGGACAGGTAATATCCGTCTGTTGTCCAGGGTATCATCTCAGACTCTGCAGGTATTGACTTTGTCTTTGCCGTATTTATGCGTATGCTTACCGGGGTTTCGTTCTGCATGGCTTCGCAGAGGGCTTTGCAGTTTTCCTCACCCATCAGGGCTGCTATTCGTGCTATAAATGAAACGGGGAAATTCATATTCTTCTGTATATATTAATATCTGCAAAGGTAATGTTTTTCATAATGTTTTTGATTAACTTTGCCCTCAAATAAATATTGGGTTTTCAAGTTTGCCTATAAACTAACAAACTTAAAAACTTAAAAACTTAAAAACTTAAAGATTCATGAAGCAATATTTAGACTTACTTCAACGCATAAAGACCGAAGGCGTAAGGAAAAACGACCGTACCGGAACGGGTACTATCAGCGTGTTCGGGCATCAGATGCGTTTTAACCTTGAAGAAGGTTTCCCACTTGTTACAACAAAAAAACTTCATCTGAAATCTATAATCCACGAACTTCTCTGGTTCCTGAAGGGGGATACAAATGTGAAATATCTTCAGGAAAACGGTGTAAGAATCTGGAACGAATGGGCTGATGCGGATGGTAATTTGGGACACATATACGGCTATCAATGGCGTTTCTGGCCTACTTATGACGGTAAATATATTGACCAGATATCCGAAGCGGTTGATATGATTAAGAATAATCCGGACTCAAGACGTATCATTGTAAACGCATGGAATGTGGCTGACCTTGACAATATGAATTTGCCTCCATGTCATATGTTTTTCCAGTTCTACGTGGCTAACGGACGTTTGAGTCTGCAGATGTATCAGAGAAGTGCGGATACATTCCTCGGAGTGCCGTTTAATATAGCTTCGTATGCATTGTTGCTACAGATGATGGCGCAGGTTACAGGATTGAAGGCAGGTGATTTCATACATACCATTGGCGATGCACATATATATCTTAATCATCTTGAACAGGTAGATTTGCAACTTTCAAGAGCTCCACGCCCTCTTCCGGTGATGAAAATTAATCCGGATGTCAAGAGCATTTTCGATTTTAAATATGAGGACTTCCAATTGGAGAATTATGATCCGTGGCCGCATATTGCAGGAAAGGTTTCAGTATAATTAATAATTAAAGAATAAAAAGTAATAAAGTATTATCAGTTAGCGAGCTGACTTAGAAGGTAGAGTCTTAAATGAGGGTGAGTATTGAGCTTTACCTACTTTACAACTATACTACTTTATTACTTTACTTACTTTACAACTTTAAAATATGATTTCAATAATTGTAGCGATAAACAAGAATAATGGTATAGGATATAAGAACCAGCTCCTGTACTGGCTTCCTAATGACCTGAAAAGGTTCAAGACACTTACTACAGGGCATACTATAATAATGGGAAGAAAAACATTTGAGTCTCTTCCTAAGGGCGCTCTGCCTAACAGAAGAAATATAGTCTTGAGTAGTCAGGATATAACATTCCCTGGTGCCGAGTGTTTTCACAGCTTGAATGATGCTCTTGAGGCATGTAAAGATGAAATTGAGGTGTTTATTATCGGTGGTGCGAGTCTGTATAAGGAAGCAATGCCGATAGCAGACCGTCTGTATATAACAGAGATAGACGATTGCGAAAAAGAGGCTGATGCTTTCTTCCCTGAAATTTCACCGAAGATATGGCAAGAAAAAAGTAGAGAATGCCATTCAACAGATGAAAAGCATCTCTACTCATATAGTTTTTGTGATTACGATCGTATCAAATAATTTTATTCATCATCATCATTCGCCAGATCTAGTATTGGCATCTGGCGTTTGATTGCTTCATGGAATGATATAATTGTTTCCGATCTTGAAAGGCCTAATGGCTGCAGTTTATCGTGAATGATGCTGAGAAGATGGTGATTGTTCTTGGCATAAATCTTGATAAACATATCATACTGTCCTGTCGTGAAATGACATTCCACTACTTCTGGAATTTTTTTCAATTCTTCAGTTACTGTGTCAAACTGTTCTGGATCTTTTAAGTATAATCCGATGTATGCACAAGTCTCGTAACCGATTTTTTCAGGATCAATAATAAATTCCGAACCTTTTAAAATACCTAGTGTGGTAAGTTTTTGAATTCTCTGGTGAATAGCGGCACCTGATACGTTACAAACGCGTGCTACTTCCAAAAAAGGAATACGAGCATTCTCTGCAATCATTTGCAGAATCTTTTCATCCAAGCTGTCCAACTGATGATGTCCCATTTCTAAAATTTTTAGTTTATACAAAGGTAGTATTTTTATTCAAATTATATATAATAAAGTTCGTATATTTGCCTTGTATTTTGCGTATATTTGCTGAATATACTATATTTTTTTATTTATTATACTTAAAAATTAATCACAAATCGTTATGACAAAAACATTTCTGTCTATTTTTTTAGGATGTGCACTGTGTCAATCGGTATATTGTCAGGATTTTAATGATTTCTTTACTAATAGAACACTTAGAGCTGATTATTTGTTCACGGGAAATAAAAAAAATCAGCACATTGTTCTTGATGAATTGAAATACATGGATATATGGGCAGGCAGGAGGTCGCATCTGAATGAATTTCCATTGGAAGGTAATGGCCGTATAACAATGAAGGATAAAGCTACGGGAGAGGTCATTTATGTTACTTCATTTTCAAGTCTGTTTCAGGAGTGGCTTGGTGAACCTGAAGCTGAAACTCTTTCCAGGGGATATGAAAATACTTTTCTGATGCCTTTCCCCAGGAAGGAGGCTGTCATTACTGTTGATTTGTTTAATGCTAGACATGAAGTTGCCGCATCATTTACTCACGTTGTTAATCCTGAAGACATACTGATAAGGAACGCTGTAGGTAAAGACGTTGTTCCTCATAAATATATTCTGAAAAACGGAACGTGCGAAGATTGCATAGATGTAGCCATAATGGCAGAAGGATATACAGAAGATGAAATGGAAAAGTTCTATGCTGATGCTCAAAAGGCATGTAATGCAATTTTCAACCATTCACCATTTAAAGAGAATATTGAGAAATTCAATGTGGTAGCTGTGGCTACTCCTTCTATTGATAGCGGAGTGAATATCCCACGTGAGAAATTATGGAAGCGAACTGCTGTAAGTTCTCATTTTGATACTTTTTATTCTGATCGTTACCTTACATCAAGCAGTGTGAATGATATTCATGATTTATTGGCAGGCATACCTTATGAACATATCATAATTCTGGCGAATACTGATACATACGGTGGAGGTGGTATTTTCAATTCATTTACTCTTACTACTGCGCATCATTCTATGTTTGAACCCGTAGTAGTTCATGAGTTCGGTCATAGTTTCGGCGGATTGGCAGATGAATATGCATATACTGACGCTCCAAGTCCTTTATATCCGTATGATGTAGAACCATGGGAACAGAATATAACAACTTTGGTTGATTTCAAAAGCAAATGGGAAGATATTCTTCCGGCTGACGTTAAGGTTCCTACAGAAGTGTCGGATGAAAGTTCTGCTTCATGTACTCATCTTGGTGTATATCAGGGAGCCGGTTATAGTTTGAAAGGTATTTACAGACCTTCACCTGATTGTAGGATGCGTACCAATGAGGCGCCAGCCTTCTGTCCTGTATGTCAGAGAAGTCTGCAACGTTTGATTGATTTCTATATAAAATAATTATTAACCTTATATGTATTAATTTTATGATTAAGTTTATACCAGTAAAAACTGAAGACAGTAGGTACGCTTTTATTGAAGATCTGTTGCATGAATCTTTTCCTGAAAAAGAGAGAAGGGAAGATGCCAAGCAAAGATATAATGTTGACAAAAATCCATTGTTCACTACTTATCTGATAAACGATGAAGATGCGGATATTAATGTGGGAGTGATAACTGTATGGACATTTAAAAATTTTTGCTATGTAGAACATTTGGCCACATCTCCTAACATCAGGAATAAAGGATATGGAAATAAAATAATCCGAACATTGCTGGACCGATGTGAGGGCATGACGATTGTTCTTGAAGTAGAATTGCCCGAAGATGAAATGAGTAAGCGAAGGATAGGATTTTATGAGAGAAACGGATTTAAATTATGTACCAAAGATTATTTGCAGCCTCCTTATAGATTCGGTGGAAATTCTATTCCTATGTACCTTATGTTTTCAGGTTGTGAAAGTATTGATGAAGATTTTGAAAATATAAAGGCTGAAATATATTCTAATGTATATGGCCTTTGAGTGATATTTGCAAACACACAAAAAAGAGTTATCCAAGCGGATAACTCTTTTTTATATCAATTTACTATTACTGACGCTGTGTAGCGGAATAGTTAATCTTCAAAGCGTATGCCTGACGAAGAGCCTGTTTAACTTCCTGAACAATACCCATCTTAGTTTTTGCATCAACTTTCAGTGATACTGTCATGAATGGTTTGTCTTCCTCTTTCAAATTTTCACGTTCCTGATAGATATAATCCTGAACTTCATTTGATTCAGCGAATTTATCATTCAACTGGATACGGTCTGTAGTACCCATCTTTTTCTGGAACTCAGGTAAAGGTTTACCTATGTAGATGAAAGAAACCAATGACTTCTTTTCAAGCTTTTCCAATTCTGTTGCCTGTGGGACCCTAAATTGAACCTTTAATGTAACCTCACGAAGAGTAGTCACAATCATGAAGAAGAACAAAATGGTAAAAATAAGGTCAGGCAGAGACGAAGTATTCAACTCCGGCATTTCTCGCTTACCTGTTTTATTAAACTTTCCCATTATTATTTTCCTCCATATTTTTTAGGTTCTGCTTCAGAAATCTTCTGTGGATAGTAATCTATGATAGCTTCTTTTTGTTCTTCTGAACAGTTTGCAAATGATTTGCCGAATTGTGACATCGCTAATTCGTTACGCAATTCATTATAAGCAGCTACCAATTCGTTCTGAACCTGGATATAAACATCATAGCTTGTACCAACGTCGTTCTGTACAGAAATTACATGCTTTTCAGTTATCATAACATCGCCAAAGAATGGTAGATTCTTTCTATGCTTTTCCGGCATATTAGGGTCATCATTCGGATTGGCAATGAATTCTTTTGCTTTGTCTTTAAGTTGTCTTATGTCAAAACCAATTTCTCCGTTAACCATCAAATTGTCATCTTTGTTAATTTTAACCTGGAGAATGTTTCTTTCCTTAATGATAATGTCATTTTTTTGTTCTTCACTTTCCGGTGGTGGGGGCAGACGCCTTGCCAAACCACGGTCGGTGTCCATTGATGTCGTTATAAGGAAGAAAATAAGCAACATAAAAGAAATATCGGCCGTGGAACTTGCATTGATTCCTGGCACTTTTCTTTTTGTTTTTGCCATATCTTTTTATCTTACAATAAAATTAAAACTTTATCTTTTCTTGAATACGCCTAATAAATTCAGCAAAGTACCTATTGCTGCTATTACGAGCAGTACATAGGTTGAATACAAGAACATATCAGTAACCTTAATCAAGAACTTATTGTCATAGGTTACGCCACCACCTAAAACTACGGTTTCGTCAGAACCCATATTATAAGTTACGATCAGTAGAACTACCAAAAGAATAAATCCCAAGAATGATTTCAATGCAGCTTTTGGGTCATCCTTTAGTGCGGCACCGAATTGGATAACCGCTGCTATGATAGTCACAGCCACGCATAATGCAAACAATCCGTACATTAAATACATCAAAGCCGGAGTATTGGCAGGTTCTGTCAAACCTGCTGCGTTTGTTTCACTGTATCCTACTCCGTAGAACATGCCCAACACTATCAAAATAAGTGCGACGCATACGTAAAATACGTAGTATGATACTTTATATGATAATTTAGTCATTGTTCTTATTATTTTTTGTATTTCAAGTTGTACTTCATAATCATATCAAGCAAAGTGATTGAAGAGTCTTCCATTTGGCTTGTGATAGCTTCAATCTTAGACAAGATGTAGTTGTAGAAAGTTTGAAGGATCAAAGCAACGATAAGACCGAAGATAGTAGTAATCAAGGCCACTTTCATACCACCTGCTACGACTGTCGGAGAAATATCACCTGCCATCTGGATTTGGTCGAACGCCATGACCATACCAATCACAGTACCCAAGAATCCGAGTGACGGAGCCATCGCGATAAACAGTGTAATCCATGAACATCCTTTTTCAAGGTAACCGGCCTGAACTCCACCGTAAGATACAACCGAACGTTCTACGACATCCAAACCTTCATCAATTCTCATCAAACCTTGATAGCATATTGATGCAACCGGACCGCGTGTGTTACGGCAAATAGTCTTTGCTCCTTCAACGTCGCCTTTTTCAAGTGCGCTTTCAACTTTGGCCATCAATTTTTTAGTGTCAACTTCAGCCAAGCTCAAGTAAATGATACGTTCGATACAGAAAGCCAAACCAAGTACCAATGCGATAGCAACCAAAGACATGAAACCGGCGTCACCTTCGATGAACTTAGTCTTAAGTTCCTTGTGCATACCGCCTTCTTCTACTACTACTGTTTCAGTTGCCGCAGGAGCGTCCTGTGCAATCACTGTCTGAGTCATTCCGAATGAGAGAACTCCCATTACTGCAAGAATTGCAAATAACTTTTTCATTGTGTGTCTAATTTTTTAAGATTAATTAATTAATAGTTTGTTGTTTGTTCTTTATTATTTTGCGGAGAGAACGGGATTCGAACCCGTGATACGCTTTTGGCGTATACACGCTTTCCAGGCGTGCCTCTTCAACCACTCGAGCACCTCTCCCCGGCACTTGTTTTTTCCCTTGCTACTTATCTGTTTTTTTTCATGAAGTAGCCAATGGTACTCTTTTTCCCATTTTTCAGTCACAAATGTATTCTTTTTTTTTGTCTTACATAGCCTAAATGACAAAAAAGTTTTCTTTCATACATAAAATTAATATTATTTAAAGACTTTAGCCGGCATTTAGGAACACTTTTAGGGCATTTACGCTAGTATGCTGCGCTATTTCTTCGGTTGGCATCTTATATATTGATGCCAGTTTCTCGGCAATAGAAATGACATATGCGCTCTCGTTTCTTTCTCCGCGGTGAGGTACCGGTGCGAGATATGGAGAGTCTGTCTCAAGGACGATTCTTTCCAGCGGTATTCGCGAGAGAGTTTCCGGCAGCGAACTTTTCTTGAATGTCACGATTCCGTTTATGCCTAGCATGAAGTTTTTAAATTCCAGTAAGTTTTCTGCTTCGCCAATGTCACCTCCGAAGCTGTGGAATATACCTCTGAGCTGCGACTCCCTGTATGGAGACATGCATTCCATCAGTTCATTGTGAGCATTTCTGCAATGTATTATTAATGGCAAATCAAGCTCCAGCGCCCATTCTATCTGTGTTTTGAAAGCTTTTTTCTGCTCGTTCTCGTAAGTCTTGTCCCAGTACAGGTCAAGTCCTACCTCGCCTATGCCGTAAAATTTCCTGCCTGAGCGTAAAACCTTTTCTACTTTCGACAGCCTTTCTTCCCACGATGAATCTACCGATGTCGGGTGAAGTCCCATAAGAGGGTAGCACTCCTTGTGCTTGTCGCACATGCCCAGAAGTGCTTCCGTTGTCGTGTCGTCTATGTTAGGCATGAACATCCTTGACACTCCGGCCTGTTTCGCCCTTATCAGTGCCAGTTCTCTGTCGTCATCAAATTCCTCGCAGAACAGATGTGTATGTGTGTCTATCAATCCAATCATAGCGACCTGTTCATTAGTTTTCCAGTGAATTTTCTTAGATTGTCTTTTAAGTAATCCGCTACAGAAACTTTGTCGAGTATCTCCAGGCCTTCATCGTATAGCGTATTTATTTTCTTGAGGCATATTTCTGGTACACCTATATTATTATATATATCCGTGACTGCCTTTATTTTTTCTGCCGGATCGAATGTTTTAGCATTCAGCCAGTATAAGAGTTCGTTTTTTTCGTTACCCTCAGTCTTTTCGAGTGCTGTGATGAGCATGTATGTTTTTTTGTTTGAGCAAATGTCGCCTCCTATGTTTTTGCCGAACACGTTAGGGTCCGCATAGACATCGAGATAATCGTCCTGCAATTGGAATGCCAGCCCCATTCTTATACCGAAATCATATATCAGGTTTGCGTCTTCGCATGAAGCGCCACCAAGAATTGCACCTATTTTCAGTGATGCTGCCAGTAGTACGGATGTTTTCAGGCAAATCATTTTCATGTATTCGTCGGCTGAGACATCCAGGCGTGTTTCAAAATCCATGTCCCATTGCTGCCCTTCACATACTTCGAGAGCGGCTTTGCCGAAAGTCTCCATAACTTTTCCGACGTATTCAGACGGACATGAGTTTATCATCATCTGGTATGACAGGATTAGCATTGTGTCTCCTGATAGTATGGCTGTATTCTCGTTCCATTTTTTATGCACCGTCGGTCTGTTTCTTCTCAAGTCCGCATTGTCCATCAGGTCATCGTGCAATAAGGTAAAATTATGATAAGTTTCTATTGCTGCGGCCTGTGAGAGTATAGACTCTATATCGTCTTTGTACAGGTTGTATGCCATAAGCATCAGTATGGGACGTATTCTTTTTCCTCCTAGTCCTAAGACGTATTCAATTGGTTTATACAAATCTTCCGGTTCGTGCGTATATGCCAGGTGTCCTATATAGTTTTGTATTTGTTCTAGGAACTGTTTGTCTTGGTATTGCTTCATATGTTATGTTTGGATATAAATAAAAAGGCTGCCTTAATGACAGCCTTTTTAATAAGTTATAAAAGTTATTACTGCAATCTGAATGTTACGGGAACTGTATATTTTACACGTACAGCTTTACCACGCTGCATACCTGGTTTCCATTTTGGCATGGAGCTGATAACTCGAAGAGCTTCCTTGTCAAGATATGGATCGACAGAGCGCATAACTACAGGGTCAACGATAGAACCGTCCTGATTAACGACAAACTGAACGATTACACGTCCCTGAATACCGTTTTCCTGAGCGATTGTAGGATACTTGATGTTCTTGCTAAGGAACTTCATCAGTTCCGCCATTCCGCCCGGGAATTCAGGCATTTGTTCTACAACCATGAAGATTTCTTCTTCTACCGGTTCTTCTTCTTCAACTACAGGTTCGATGTACTTGAT
>JAHLFB010000043.1 GCA_018884025.1 Candidatus Phocaeicola faecipullorum | reverse complement strand
GAACACAGAGACACAAAGATACAAAGATTTTATTTTCAGAGAGCAAAGCACAATGTACTCTGTGGCTTTGTGCCTCTGTGTTCGATTCAAAATACAGCGTGCAAAAGTAGTAAAAAACTTGCAGAGCATCAAATCTTTTTGTTCTGCCATTTCGCTTTTTTCAAATAAAGCAAGCTAAACGCCAACATCAGGGCATAGTAAATCACCTCTGTCGTGAAACAAATCTCTACCGGAGCCTGGATAATCATGCCGACCACAATGATATAGAGGGCATAAAACACCTGCACGCCGATTTCGAGGACCAATGCCGCCTGCGTGTTTCCCGTACCGGAAATGCCATTGAAATACACATTGGAAAGCGCCGAAATCAGCATGGCGAAACACACCACATACAAGGCACGGATGGATTCCCGCACCAGCTCCGGCTCGTTCGTATATACCGAAAGAATGGCATGAGGGAATATCACGCACAACGCGGCACAAACCACCATGATATAAAACGACATACGGGCGATGCGGTGAAGCAGATGCATCACCTTCGATACCCCACCCGAACCGATAAGGTTGCTGACCAAGGTATTTGCCGTAGTAGAAAGCGACTGCACCGGAATAAAAAGCACAATATAGACGCTCCGCACAATATTGGCAATGGCAAGCTGGCGCTCGCCCAACCGTTCCAACGCCATGAAGAACACGAACCAGATAGCCATGGAAAGGAAATACTGTACCATCGTGAAACAGGAAATATGCAGAATGCGCACCACCATGTTCCAGTCGAAACGCCCGAAACGGTGCAAGGCATACTTACGGAGATCCACTTTCGCATAAGTATATATAAGGTAAAAGGCCAGCGAAGACGCCTCGGCTATCACAGATGCCAGTGCGGCTCCGCGCACCCCCATTTCGGGGAATCCCCATTTGCCGAACACCAATACATAATCGAGCACGACATTAACGACCGCCATCACTACGGCACTCATCGTAAGCACCTTGGTCTGCGTGATGCCGATATACAACGCGCGGAACATCACGTTGACAAAAGCAAAGAGGAAGCCCCAAATGCGCCACGTAAAGAACTCGTACGTAGCATGATAGATATTATCGGACGTAATCAACAGGCGTATCAACGGCTCGGAAAACCCGTACATCAGCCCCAATAACACCACCGCCATGGCGAAACTGAAGGCGGAACCTTGCCACATAATCGGGCCGATAGCATGGTAATTCCCCTCGCCGTTACGCCGCGCGATAAGTATCTGCGAGCCCACACTGAACCCGAAAGCTACCGTATAAATGCAGATATACAGCAGTCCGCCCATAGCCGACGCCCCCAAAGCCACTTCGCTCACGTGCCCTAAGAAAGCGGTATCGGTCACGTTGATGACATTCTGTGCCAGCAATCCCAAGAAAATGGGATAAGTCACGTTCCAAATTTCTTTGTTCGAGTACATAACAGGTTGTTTAATGATATATTCTTTTCAAAAAGCGTACAAAGATACATCTTTTATGTGTACCTTCCTAATCCTCCCCCACATCTGCCTGCAATTGCCTTTCCAACTATCTGCATTTGTCCGCGCAAGTATATGCAATCGCCTGCGCACTTATACTTCTTTTATATTCCACGGGCTGGAATATATATTCTATGGGCTGGAACGTACATTCCATGGGCTGGAACATACATTCCACGGCGTGGAATATAAAATGGAACAAGCTGAGAAAAGAAACATACCCATTCGTTCCAAGGAATATCCGGCACATATATCATAAAACTGTTCCCGAAGATTTTGGACTCACTGGATATAAAATCTGAGTTACCTTACGACTTCTTACGATAAATCATTATCTTTGCAGATAGCGTCAATCTATCATCGCATACTTTGTAATATGAATGAAATACGGGGCAGACAGTTAGGAAAGAACGGAACAACCGTTTCATGTTTGCGTTCCAATACGGCTAACCCCTCATTGGAGATGTCGATGAAGATGACTGAATATGTTGATTCTATAGATTTTATTATTTCACGTAAATAACAATGGGGACAAACTTCTTCACAAATGAGAAAGAAAATACCCTTCTTGAAAAAATAGAAGGCGTATTCAAATATAAAAAAGTACATTTTTTTGATGCACTGGTCGGATATTTCCGTGCATCAGGATATTTTCGTATAAGGAGGTTTATACAACAAACTCCCCGCATTCGTATATTGGTTGGCATCAATGTAGATAAGCTGACTTATCTGGCTAATCAACAGGGATTGCTTTTTAATCCCAACAGCGAGCAATCGCAAGAGGAGTTTTTTAATGAGATAAAAAAGAATATCCAAGAAGCTAAGTATGATAAAGAAGTAGAGGATGGGATGTATCAATTTATAGAAGATATCGTATCCGGCAGGATTGAAATGCGTATTCATCCTAAGCAAAACATACATGCCAAAATATACATCTTTCGTGAAGAAGTATACCACCCGCATGGCTATGGTTCGGTCATTACAGGCTCTAGCAACCTGACAGAAGCCGGTCTTGAAAAAAATTTTGAGTTCAATGTAGAACTCAGGTATGATGATGACATTCAGTTTGCTACAGAAACATTTGAAAGATTATGGGCTGAATCGGTTGAGATTGATATTACTCATATCGAAAAGATTAAGACAGAATCCTATTTGAACACCGATTTCACACCATACGAAGTTTATTTGAAATTTCTATTGGAATACTTTGGCAAAAGTATAGATTTTGACCCCAACTCAGTATCAGACTTACCTAAAGGATATAAGAAATTGTCTTATCAGATTGATGCTGTAAATGACGGCTATTCCAAGATGATGAAACACAATGGATTTTTCCTGTCCGATGTAGTCGGATTGGGGAAAACCATTGTCTCGGCTCTTATTGCCAAGAAATTTTTCTTTGCTAATGGATTCCCTATGCATCGCTCTTATACATTGATTATTGTTCCTCCTGCCCTTAAAGAAGGCTGGGAAAGAACAATGACAGAGTTTAAACTTGACAATTATAAGATTATCACAAACGGAAGTCTACATAAGTTAAAGAATCCGTCACTTTATGATTTGGTTATCGTTGATGAAGCTCACAAATTCAGAAGCGATACAGCCTCCATGTATAATGAATTACAGAAATTATGCAAGACCAAAACATTGCATGCTGACGGTAGCCTGCATGACAAGAAAGTGATACTTGTATCTGCAACTCCATTGAATAATAAACCGGAAGATATCGCTAACTTAGTTTATCTGTTTCAGGATTCCAAAGACAGTACGTTGGAAGAAGGCAATCTGCAGCGCTTTTTCCGTGAGCAGATTGATAAGTATAGAAAAGCAAAAGACCTGAAAGATATAGAATTAATCTCTAAGGAAGTAAAAGCTATCTACGAAAAGATTCGCGTTAAGGTAGTGGAGCCATTGACTGTGCGTCGCACCCGTACAGACTTAATGGAAAATGAGGCTTACCGAAAAGACTTGGAAAAGCAGAATGTTCATTTTCCGGATGTAAAAGCTCCGCATAAGATTTATTATCAACTTGATACGGAATTGGAGGAATTGTATGATAAAACTATCAGATATTTAAAAGGGAAAGAAAAAGGCACGTTGAAATACTATCGCTATCAAGCCATAAAGTATTTGCTTCCTCCTAAAAAAGATAAATATAAGAAAGCAGACTTGATTTCTATTCAGTTGGCAGGTATCATGAAAACATTACTCGTCAAGCGAATAGACAGCAGTTTCTATGCATTTAAACAATCTCTAAAAAGATACTATCAGGCTAATAAAGTGATGCTTGATATGTTTGAAAAGGGAGTGATATATATTGCTCCTAATTTAAAAGTCAATGAATTGCTAAGCGAAGGACGGGAAGATGAACTCATTCAACAGATAGAAGAAGCACAATATACTGATCCGACTATTGAAGTCTGTACCCCTGAAGATTTTGAAACAATCTTTATAGATGGATTGAAACAAGACGGACAAATATTAAAAGAATTAGTAGAGGCATGGGATAAGGTAACTTACGACCCCAAACTGGATATCTTTATCAATGAATATATGAAAGGTAAACTGTTTGATAAATCCATTAATCAAGAAGGAAAACTTGTCATCTTTTCAGAGAGTAAAGAAACTACCAAATATTTGTCTGATGCGTTAAGAGCAAACGGGTTCAATCGCGTCTTGACCGTTCAGAGTGACAACCGGAACGATAAAATGCCTGCTCTTGAAGCTAACTTCGATGCCAACTACAAAGGCGAGAAAAAGAATGATTATAATATAGTCATCTCGACTGAGGTCTTGGCAGAAGGAGTTAATTTGCATCGCGCTAATGTCATTGTCAATTACGATACACCTTGGAACTCTACAAGGCTGATGCAGCGTATCGGTCGTGTAAACCGTATTGGAAGTACTGCAAAAGAAGTGCATATCTTTAACTTCTTCCCAACAGCCAAAGTCAATAATGATATTGAATTGGAGAAAAAAGCAAAGATGAAACTGTTTGCTTTCCATGCAGCCTTGGGCGAAGACAGCCAAATTTATTCCACAGATGAGAGTCCTGAAAGTTTTGGATTGTTTGACAAAAATGTGGATGAGGAAAGGGATGAAAAGCTACGCTATCTGATGTGGTTAAGACAACTGAAAGAAGAGAATCCCGATTTGATAAAGCGGATAAACAAGATGCCTTTAAGAGCGCGTGTAGGCAGAAAGAGCAAACTTATTCCGATGAGTACCATTGTTTTCATTCGTAATAAAAGAAGAGATGCATTTACTTTTATTCGTGAAGACGGCAGCATCGAAGAACTGACTTTTTTAGAAGCGGTAAAAGAGTTTGAAGCAAGAATAGAAGAGAAGGCAATCCCCTTGCATGACAAACATCATGAGCAAGTGGCAAAAGCGATAGA
>JAHLFB010000042.1 GCA_018884025.1 Candidatus Phocaeicola faecipullorum | reverse complement strand
AAGAAATGGCTGTTTGAGGGCGAAACGCCCGGACAGCCGTACTCGGCAAGCGCATTGGTGAAAGTGCTGAAAGAAGCCGCCAGACGTGCAGGTATCAAGCACCGGGTGCATGTTCACATGCTCCGCCACTCGTTTGCCACCCACCTTTTGGAACAAGGGACAGACCTACATACGATACAGGAACTGTTAGGGCACAACGATATAAAGACCACTGCCATATATCTTCATGTATCGAGTGCGCACAAAGCCAAGATACCCAATCCGCTTGACACTCTGGATGATTCGTAGGGTACAGCTATTAGAGATTAGGAAACACACCTGCCAGGTGTCGGTTATCGAAATATCCTATACCTACAGGTGTATTTATAAACAAATTAACATCAAAAAGCAGTGTACCATAATGGAAACAAGAGATAAACTTTTTACAGAAGAACAGTATTTGAAGCAACTGAAAATGTATGATGAAGATATTAGTTATTATGAACAAATGCATCTTTCAGGAAAACATATAGGTTACGATTCTTTGTTCAATTATAGGCTTCGTTATTTATTAGTACAGTATTCTATGGGACAGGATATTGATAAGCTGAAAAACAATTATGTGAAAGCCCTCAAAACAATGCCGAGATTTTGGACGGACAACGGATTTTATATTGAAATGTTGTGGCTTCTGTCAATAGGCATTATGTTGGATTACGAAGACGACCTTATACATGGTCTGGTGCAACTGATAAAAGACAGAGAAGCTAAAGACTATATTTATGATACATTGATTAGATACAGATTTCCTGATTGGGAAAGGACAACAAACCAAGTATTATATCCGTCACCCTATCGAATTGCTATCACTGTTACAGAGTTGGCTGAACAAGACAAAGCAGAAGCGGTGAAACGATTGGAAAAATACCTCAAAAAAGAATGGTATCGAGGACATTCTGATTTATCTTGGCATGACGACCATAAATATGGTATCAACCATGACGGTTATTGGTGTTTTGAAAGCGGTGCATTGGTCAAGGTCTTGGGGCTGGATGATAGCAGCCTGAAAGGGTTGCCCTACTATCCATACGACATGGTACACTGGAATGATAATATTAAATGAAGAAAAGGTATGAGTTACTCTGTTTGTGCATATTTGACAGAAGCCGATAAGGTAAAGTCTGTTTATGGAACTTGTGATAATCAGCTTATAAACCAATTAAAGGTTGCGTTGAAGCAGGAACTTGACACTCTGAACGATTATTTCAGCGATAGTCTGAACACGGATAAAGATGCTTATGCAGCGTTGGCAGATATAGTGAACGGAGAAATCCGTTATCCCGAAATTGCTTTCATGTACGGGTATGTATATGAAAAGATTTGCAACCATTATGGAACGCAAATCTACTGTGCGGAAAACCTTTGGCAATTGGATAGCCAAAGTACATTCATCCCTATTCCATTGAGCAGTGATTTTCCCTATATCATCAGCATACCCGTTTCAGACTTGGAGAGCAAGCGGACGGAATACACCTCACTACAAGAGGGTAACGGTATCGGAGATTATGATTACGAGCAGGAAATGGACGACTTGAATTTCATTTTCGATGAAGCCGTTGAAGCGCAAAAAGACCTTGTTATTATGGTGTATTGATATGGTACACTGGACTGAGAATAAAATATGATGTTAACGAAGCAGGATAACGGACAAGCCGTTCCCTGCTGAACCATTAGCAACATTAAATATGGATACGACAATAGATATTGAAAAAGAAGTAATAGAACTATTATTAGGTGAAAATTCTATTCGAGTGAAATTAAGGATGAAAGATAATATAGTTGAAGATTTTCATACCCTAATGGCTGATTTAGATTTATTGATAAAAAAATATCAAGGTAAAACATCCGTACCTAAACGATTAGCATATGCGCTCTGTGATATATCGGCAGACTTTAGCTTCAATGAGAATTTCTATTCCAAAGAAGAAGCTATAGCTATAGAAGATATGGGAATACAAATAATGGAAAAGGTATGTGAGTTCTATCAAAAGTAAATTTATATCCTGTTATTATGATACATATAAGAAGCAAAAGACAAAAGAATGAAACTATACGCAAAGCATTTCCCGATGCTTTGATTATAGATGTTACATCCAAATCTACTGATAAATGGATTGCGTTCAGTCCCTTTTATCCTCATGGTAATATACCTATTCCTTTTTCTGATGGTGAAATAGCTAACAGTGTAGAAGGTATTTGGCAGGGATTGAAAGTCTTTCAGAACATGGATGTTGATGTATCAAAATTTCAAATATCCAATATGAGAAATCTTAAAAGAACTACAAAAAAATATGGGAAGATAATAGGTCATAGGAAAGGAGTACATGGAGCAGAAATTCTTAACTATCATGATGCTCGTTTTCAAATATATATTCCTTCCTACAAATGGATATTAGAAAACAAGCTATCTGATTTAGTTGCAGAATTACACAGGCTTAATGATAAAAATGATATTGTTTTATTGGATTACAATATCAACGAAAATATTGAAGACCTGTCAAAACCAATTTCACATGCTGAATTAATAAAGCTGTTTATGGAGAATAAATTATAATTTAGTTGCTAACAAGCCAAGTTAGCTGCTAAACGCAGCTCCTTGTCAAGCCATTAGCGAAAATTTCAGAAAGATGAGATACAGAAAAGAAACAATAAGTCATTTCGCACGAAACAATCTGATGCGAGAAGGGGGAAAATACAAGTATTATTTTTTTGACTACCTGTATTATCGGTTATATGTGGTTTATCGAAAACATAATGAAGCTGCACGTTTCAGTGCCTGCCTCTTATTGGGCATGGTTTCTATGATAATATTTTTCTTTTTCAGTATCTTCTTTAACAAAGTACTGACAGATGATTGGTTTTCATTAGAGAACTTCACCCTAATTCAGATACAAAGTATATTTG